>JAYTEU010000682.1:0-3036 GCA_043734985.1 Chthonomonadaceae bacterium | reverse complement strand
TACAAGTCCGTATCGCCTCCGCGAAATCCTGGGCAGCGACCGCTTCGGGAACGCTCTCCGACCTATACGCGGCTCCCTCGGCCAGGGTTGGCGCCTGAGCGAAGTAGGCGCGCAGGTCGGCGAGAGTGACATTCAACTCCGCCGAGAGGCGCTTGGCAAGACTCTCCGGAACCGTAGCCGCTTGGATGAGTCGACGGTTGAGCTTGGCAAAAAGCGAGATCCCGATGCCAATTGCTTGTGCAAGTTCCCGGGGCTTCTTGCCACAAGCGCGTGCGGCATCGTTCAGGCTCGAAATGGTAGACGCGCTGTTTGCGCTAAGCCCCATCCGCTGAAGAATACTGCGGCCCATCGCAAGACTTCGAGCCTCAAGGTCCGGGGAGATAGGGCATAGATCTGCTGTGTCTAGAGACGGCATTTCAGTAGACCAGCTCACAAAGTCGCTGCCCAGATCGGGATGTTCCGTCATCCACGCCGTAAGCGGTCGAGGATGCCCCGATTGTCGGTCCTCATGAAATTCAGCGAAAATCCGGTCCAATTCTGCCTCGGTTCTAACGTTCATCTTGGTCCTCACTAATGCCTGCCGATCCGGTCATTTAACATCATAGTAAACGCGTAGGGTCTTGATTGCGGCGGTAAGCCAGTTGCGGATCGTCCGATCGGCGACACCGAAATGGTTGGCGATCTGCTGCTGACTCCAGGCCTCAATATAGAACAGGTGGAGCGCCTGTCGGTGGTCAGGAGGGAGCTTGTTGAGCGCGTCCTGCATCTCGATGCGCTTCTGAACGTCCTCAATGGTACGATCGGGCATCAAATCGAGCAGGTTGGTCTCCTGGTCGGATTCGTCGGACGTGATGGTGGGATGTACCTCCACAAAAGCCACCCGCCGGGATTGATCGAGGCAGTTCATGGTTCTGCGCTTCAGGCACATCCAGAACGCGATCTCCCAGAATTCACAGCCGGGCGAGTCGCTTTGGAGCGCTATCCACATCTGCGTCTGTATCTCCTCCAAGCACTGTTCGCGATGCACTTCCGCAGCGCCGGGCAGTCCGCGCTCGACCCATCGCGCGATCCTTGGCGCGGATCGAACTAGGAGGTTCTGGGCGACCTGCCCGGCCTCTCTCGGGCATCCACGCCGCTGATAATCGCGGAGCAGGTAGACCAAAGTCTCTTCCTTTATGAGCGCGACGCCTCCGGGGTCTTTCTCCGATATGCGGCGGGAGGCTTCGGAAAAGGGCAGAGAGAGAATCCAGCGTATCTGCGCCTCGACCTCACTCGTACGATAGCGGCCGCCGCTCAGCGGGCGAAGTCGTGCCTCGCCCTCCTGGTTTGAGTCTTGCGCGTTCATAAGGTTTCTCCTCACTCCACGATAAAACCATACTACCAATTCCTACTACAACGTTTCGATTGTAGCCGGAAGCCACCGCTAAAGATATTTTTCGGATCGATAGAGTGGGACTTACGCTTTCCGGCAACGGCGTCAGGTCAGTAGTATATTCTACGTTGACCCGTTTCGTCCGATCATCCATTAACTCGCGGGGGAGACAAGATTTGGAAGGCTGAACCAGACCATGAACCAGGAGTGGACCGTGGGAGACATATTCGAAGAGATTGCGGAGAGGGTGGCGTTGGCGCGAACGCGTGCTCTAATGGGAGAGCGTCAGGAAGCGCTCACGCTGTTTCAATGCGCCCGCCTGGACTACCTGCGCTTCCGAGAGGTGCTGCGTGGATATCCCGGCAGCCTCGCGCTCGAACACGCTATCGAAACTACTACGATCGCGCTGTGTGAAGAACGCACGCAGGAGAGAGAGGAACTGCCCGAGCCGGTTAGAGAGCCGTTTGCTGATGGCTCCAGCAAAGCCGCATGAACCTGATAGTTGGCCGAATTACTGCCGATATTCCAACACGCCGTGCCGACGTGCCCTTGACGTCCGACGCACAATCGTGATATATTAAGAGCGTCTGCGGGAGTAACTCAGTGGTAGAGTGCCATCCTTCCAAGTTGGAAGTCGCGAGTTCGAATCTCGTCTCCCGCTTTCTCCCCGTGTTCATGCCCCCGTAGCTCAGAGGATAGAGCAACCGCCTTCTAAGCGGTTGGCCATTGGTTCAATTCCAATCGGGGGTACTCCCTCGCCTACGTGGGAATAGTCCCCGATGCAGCACGACTTCTCCCCATGCTTGAATTCATGAGCGCGTTGCCCACTCCTTGAATTCAACCCGCACTTTCAAATTCCCTTTTGCTTCTCTTACGCCTCTTTCGCGATTTCGGTTTCTTTCGACATAGCTTCTTTCATTAGGGAGAGGTACCGCGAAATGAACTCGATATCGGCATTGGTAGCGTCTTTCGGCACTTCTATCGCGGCCTGACGACCGTGTGGGAGCGGAAGTTGATAGCGGCGCATATCGGACGCTAGGGCGGGAACCTGAACCGTGTTGTTGTCATTCGCCGAGCCGGTTAGAGTGGCGTTGCTCGCGTTTTCGGCTCGCGGCGCGCCGCCGGTAGTGTCCGCCGCAGGTTCGTCACGGCCAGGCGTCTTCCAGCCGCTCGACCAACCGAGCCTGGCGAAATTGAACGTCGCCTTGAAGTCGCGCAGTACGGCTGGAACGACTGCCGGATTAAAGTTCTTAGTAAACAGCAGATAGTTCGAAATCGTGTCGTCTGAGGGCAAATCGTCCTTCCAAAGGTCAAGCATCTGCTTGTAGATAACGGGCTTCATTGCGGCCTTTCTCAGCAGGCCCACGCGGTCCAGGTCGGTCTCCTTGCGCAGTACGATATTCAGGCCAAGTTCCGAGAGCTTGAGCTTCCTCGCCGCCGCATTCCCTTCCTCTTCCAGCAGGCCAAACTGAATAAGAGCTGATATGGCGCGCATCGAATGGCTAGTTGTCACTTCGTAGCCCATCGTGCGCTTCAGCGTATCAGGCTCGACGCTTACCCGTCGGTGGGCTTCGTACACCAGAACGGCCTTTTCGATAGCTGTTTTGAGATTGAAAGCCGGGTAGGCGGGGCTTCGGTGGCGGGACGTCTCTTTAGTTGTGATT
>JAYTEU010000681.1:0-7992 GCA_043734985.1 Chthonomonadaceae bacterium | reverse complement strand
CCAGGCCGGCAGGAGAATCGATTGGGAGCGCGCGCTCTGCCGGGAAGTCCAACTCTACGCGGCTTCCTTGCCGGAGCGCGGTGAGCAGGCCGCTTCGCGTATGGAAGCGGGCCTCGGCGGTTTCAGCCAATCGCCCGGTCTCCCAAAGGATATGCGCGCTCGCGAGCGTTGCATGACCACACAGGTCGACCTCCACGGTGGGTGTGAACCATCGCAGATCGTACCCATCCGCGCCCGCGGCCAAGAACGCCGTTTCGGCAAGGTTCATCTCCGCCGCCACCGCCTGCATCCAGGCGTCCGCAGCGGTTTCTTTGGGATATAATATGCAGACAGCGGCGGGATTGCCGGCGAAGGCGCGATCTGTAAAGGCGTCGACCTGGTAGATTGGATAGCCCACGAGTTCCTCCGATAGCCCGACGATCTTTGAATCAATAGAATAGCTCAAATTCCGAGCGCCGTTCCTCAGAAATCGCACAAAAAACAGGACTGGACCAAAAGAATCCCAATAATAGTCGCGCATCGGTAACATTGTGTGGTAGACTACGCTATCTGTTCGACGACGCGAAGTATAGGATGACCCGCTACGAATGCTCCTGCCCAGACGGCTACTTTGTATCCTCCGCCCGGTGCCTTCTTGCTTCGGCTCCTTCTTAACCTTCCTGACGCTCGTGCCAGACAACACGGGAACGACCTGATTGTTCCGGCGCTCGCATCGCTGTACGGGCTTATTGACCCCGTAAAATCCCCGCACTTGTGGGGACAAGAAGAAAGGAGCCATCCAAAATGGCTACACGTATTTATGTCGGCGGCCTGCCCTATTCCGCGACCGAACAAGAACTGGAAAACCTGTTTGCCGCACATGGCACAGTGACATCTGCTTCCGTCATCACGGACAAATATACCGGCCAGGCAAAGGGCTTTGGATTTGTGGAAATGTCCACGAATGAAGAGGCTGCTTCCGCGATCAATGCCCTTAACGGCACCTCGATGGGCGGCCGCTCGCTTACCGTCAACGAAGCCAAGCCGCGCGAAGAGCGCTCCGGCGGCGGCGGCGGCGGCGGCGGTTATGGCGGCGGCGGCGGTGGTGGACGTGACCGCGGCGGTTCCGGCGGCGGCAACCGCTACTAATCGATTTACGGGATTTCTCCGGAAGCTATAGAGCCGCAAGCCTTTACCGGCCTCCGACGAATACCTGTTGAGCGATGTTTGGACGATGGCTGAAAGGGGAGATGCAAATTGCATCTCCCCTTTCAGCCATCGACCTGTTGTGCCACTGCCGTCTCAACCGCCATGTTTTCGACTTCCGCCGTTTCAGTGGCGTACTTGCCCCGGATACTTTCCATATAGAACCGCCCTTTTGACTCCGCAGCCTGTAAGGCATTGTATACGGCCTTCGTAACACCGATATACGTGAATGTTTCCCCTCCGACAAATTCTATCGTCAGCACCTGGCTTTCGGCTACATAACCCATTGCATGCACGACGCTTGACTCGATTGCGAAAGAGCTTTTTCATTCACATCTCAGGGGCTGCTACAGCGGGTAAATCGCCGACTGTGGGAACACGCCTTCTTGCCCAAGCGACCCCTGCCACTATCGCCGCCTGCATTTCTTCATCAAAGCCGTACCAGTCACAAACGATTTTGTCCACTTCACGCTGAAGTTCTACGCATTTCGCCCACAATTTTCGGGCATCAAGCGTGAGCGTGTCGTAGATTGTAAGCCACTTTGAGGACGCAATCGGTTCCGGCATCTGCCAAGATTGCGCTTGTGTATAGGTTTGACCTGTACGGCTCCATTCGTCGAGAAACAGCCCGAGAACACGAGCGTAGTCTGTGGCATAAACCTCTGTAACCAGAACGCCGGAAACGATCTTTTGCCTCGCATGTAAAGCGGAAATGCGCTGAGTCACCACGCCTTTATTGACGATTTCGCTTCGCGCTGCTAGAGCGCTAAGCGATAGTTTTGGTAAGTTCGTTGTATTCAGGACGGCGGACGGAGGCAAATATACGATTTCGTCCTCCGTTTTGGGCAAAATCGCGCCCAATTGCGTTACATAATCGGTTTCCAATTTGGCGCGATCCTGCAAAATTCTATCGGCCACGTCTGCGAGTTCCGCGATTGGAAACGTCGCCACATCAGGTACAGGAACGCGGTAAAGTTCTTCTTTCCCGATGTGATTGTTGGTAGAGAAGAGATTGATTAGGTACGCAATTGGCTTGCAAACGATCAACGCAAGAATCGCTTTACCGGTCTGAACGTCTGCGGCAGATGAAAGTGAGATGCGCCACAATTCGTTGGTGAAGGCAATAGGGCGGGTAGCTTCGCGTTCAAACCAAGTCGCAATCAATGTGTCTCGTGTATTCAGGCGGGCGACTTGACGCAGAATGATGCCGTACTCATGCGAAGATAACTGTTGGAGGGCTGTTAAGTTCTTCGAGGCAGTTGCGGTGGTGGTGGCAATTCCAACACTTAAATCCGGTGAAAGTGGCTTTGCCCAGTCGGACGGAGCGATGGGCAAAGGTGCAAATAAATGTGCGCTTTCACCTTTGTAAATCGCCACGTCTCCCTGTGCGTAGTTTCCTATTCTGCCTTTAACCCGTAACGGATTAAGGTGCGTTGCATTCACATCGCCCTGTTTGAAATCTGCAAACGTTGGAGAAAGCAAATTTCCCAGTGTAATAGTAAGTCCATTGCTGACCATCTTGACGTGCGTCCAAATCGCCGTATCGGTCGGATTATTGGAAACCAGCCACGAGCCGTTCCAAGTCCCGTTTTGCGGCACTGCATCAACCACCGACGCGGCTTCGACTTGAGTATGGCTGGCTTTAGCGTCGAGTGTGTCATTGCCGCCCCCCACCATGATTGTCTGGTGAGCTGTGGAATGTTCTACTGCCACAATGCCGACTGCCTGATCCACGCCGGGAAACAGCACATCGCCGCGAAAAAAACGCACCGCGACAGAAGGCGCAAATGGCGCAGTTCGCAGAAGGTTGCGTGCCGCTTTCGCGCTGGGGTCGCCGAATACCGTCAAGGGCACGATAAACACCATGCGACCGAATTCTGCAAGATAGTACATACCCAGTTTCAAAAACAACAAGTATAGATTGAAATCACCCGACAGCGCCGCATCGAAGAAAGGTGTGTGTCGAGTTCGCTCCACCTCCAATTCCTCGAGTTTGCTCGTGACATAGGGCGGATTGGAGACAACATACTTAAAGCCATCCTTAAAGCCGTTGATTCGCGCTTTCATTGGGTAGGCTTCATCGGCCAGTCTCTCATTAAGTGTGTCGGGAATCGCCGATGGTTGACCGGAGACATGCGGGTCGGCCAAAACATCGCGGGGCAAATCAAGACTGTCCGTATTGACGATATTGAACCGGTCAATCGGATAACTCTTCCCCGCCTGCTGTAAAACGGCGAGATCATTGAGCGCTTGGATCAACAGATTCATTTCAGCAAGATAGCAGGCAAACGGCAGGAGTTCCATACCGTGAAACAGACGTGTCAAATCTTCGGCAAACCAGTGGGCCAGTTCGACGCGCAATTTGGGCTGTTTGGCGAGTTCTTCCTCGTCGTCCGGCAGACCTTCACGGAGACAAATCGAAGTGACAAGGGCGCGGCGATAGCGGCGGGCCGCATGCACGAGGAAACTGCCGCTGCCGCAAGCCGGATCGAGAATCATGTGACCAATAACCGACACACCGGAGTAGCCGAGCAGGTCCAGCATATATTCAACGACGTGAGGTCGGGTCAGAAAATGCCCTTTGCGTCCTCGCGCCAGACGGTCAATATAGTTTTCATAAGTGAAGCCGATTACGTCACTGGCGATGTCGGCGAACGAATAACGGCACAGAAATTCCAGCGTTTCGAGAAGCAAAAAGTCGTCGGGTACAAACCAATCGAAGACGGGTTGCTGGAAAAAGTGCAGGTAATAATTTCCTGCTTTTCGCGTCAGTAAGTTGGAGTAGATGTCGCCCACGATGCTGACGCTCTCCAATTCGCGAAACTGTGTGCGGACGTAATTGAGCCAGGCCTGAAAGCCGCCGTTGCTCGCCATACGCGGCGTCATCACCTGCTTGTCCTCCAAAACCCGGATAAGCAACATTCGCACAAAGAAAACGTAAGCGACCTGCTCGGCGAACACCTCCGGCTTTATATCATTCGCATCGGTTTGGCGGTCGCTCCATACATCGTAAGCATGAGCGACGCGCAAACGGTCGTTACCTTGAAAGCGCAGCGAGGCCAGAACGCTGTTTATTCGCGTGGCGCTTTCTTTCCACTTTTCAAATTGTGTGCGAACTGCAACCGATAACGGTTTGCCGCCCTGCGCCTCAATTATCGCCGACTCGATCTCTGCCCACTTCTTTCTGTCAGTTTCGCCGGGTTTGAGCGCGTCCAATGCCGATGCGACAAGTTCCTGCCGAAAAACGAAGTTAGTTAAGAGTTTTCGCGCAGCATCTTTCCATTCGGCAAGCAGTCGAGTCTCGGTGACTGTGGCTTCCTGCTGCCCGGTAATGGCGGCGCGGATACGTGTCAGTGCCGCCAGTCGCAGGTGATCCAATGACTCGCGGCTTCCAGCGATAAACTGTCGAAGCGCCCGATCGTTCGTGAGGTGAATCGCGTTCGCTTCAAACGTGGGTTGGTCGATAGCGATGCTCGATGCCAGACTAGCAAATTGAAAGAAGCGCGACCGGTGGAAGAGAAGGTGAAAAAGGGCGAGATTGGTTACTTGCGTCTGCCGAATCTCGTCGGCAACAGTCTGCGCTCCGAAGAGTGCCACGACATTGACATTCACCAGTATTTCAGCATCGGTTATATCATCGGCGACAAACCGCATGGCAACAATGCGTCTCATATTGCACCAGACCGCATAGCCCGCAGTACCGATGCAATATCGGCGCATCTGCTGGATATGTTTTGGTTCAATTTCGAGTGTACTGTTTTTGTCCTCCCAGACGAACGCAGTCCCAACTGGTCCGCGAACAATGTAATCTGGGCGATTCTCTCGGCTACCCGATTGAGTCAGGTTGTAGTCTAGGCGGGCATCCTCGAATCCAAGCCAATCCAGCGCATACCGAGCGAACTGCCGATCGACAGCGTTGGCTTCATCGTTCTTGCGCTCGCTTTCGGGCAGTTCTAGGTAGGCACGGTAATCACACTGCCGCCCACCGGCATGAAGACTGATACGATCGATGACAGCGGATTGGAAAGAGGCCCGGGTGTTGTTGTCAGTTGTACTATTGGCGGCGGGCGCTTGAGGCATGACATCAAAATCCTTTTTTTGCTGAAACAACACGTATGTGGCGAGGAGGTATTTGTCAATGCCAGGTGGGGTGCCCCAGGGAATCTCACGAAAGTCGCGCAGGAATAGTAAGTCAGAAAAACAAACGTCCCTCTGACCGCAAATCAGAGGGACGTTCTATTGGCGCGCGCCCCGGTTATCGCTAGGAAACTTGGAGTGGTCTCAACGGGTTAGCGTAATGACTCTCACTATCCACGAGGCTCAATAACGGGGATGACGGGACTTGAACCCGCGGCTTCCTGCGTGACAGGCAGGCACTCTGACCACTGAGCTACACCCCCACGATACTTGAACTTGGCCGGATACTCACGAGTTACCGCCCTGTCAACGTCGATAAGTATACACTGGTTTCCTGCCACTGTCAAGGCAGGGCCGGGATGGATTCCGAGGAAAATCCACGTCCCGTGATCCCATAATCGGCTGCGGCCCGTACGGCCGAACGAAATCATTCTGTATCGAATTCTGAAAGGATACTATGACCGATTCAACAGAGCTCATTCGATGGCTTGTAGCACTTATCGGCCCCTCCGGGGAAGAGCGCGCGATAACTACCGCACTGGCTTCCAGGGTAACCAACCTTGGATACCAGCCTGAGATTGACCCGAAGGGAAACCTGCTCGTCACGCTGCCCGGCGATCCCAGTTTGCCGCATATAGTGGTCACCGCGCACCTCGATGAGATCGCGCTGATAATTACCGGGATCGATGAGGACGGCAAAATCAGGGTCGCCGCGGTCGGAGGCGCCTATACCTGGAAATGGGGCGAGGGACCGGTCGAGATACTGACTCGCGGCGGATTGGTGCCGGCGGTTCTCTCGTTTGGCGGAATTCATACAAATCATGAAAAGAGCGTGGTAGAGCAGGCGCGCCACAGCCCCCTTCCCTGGCATCACGCCTACCTCTTCACGGGCATGAAGCCGGAGGAGTTGAAACGGGCGGGCGTGCGGGTCGGACTTCGCGTGGCGCTGGCAACGTCGCGCCGGAAGGTAATCGAGTTCGGCGAATATGTCGCGTCCTATTTTCTGGACGACCGCGCGGATCTTGCGGTGTGGTACATGGCGCTGGAAGCGCTTAAAGACACTCCCTCTTCCGGTCACCCCACGCTTACATTCGCGGCGACTACTTCGGAAGAGGTCGGGGCTGAGGGCGCGCTTTATCTTCTCCGCACACGACCCGCGGATATCTGCATTGCGCTCGAGATCGGCCCGAAGACACCGGACGCCGATTTCGATATCGATGCGAACCCGACGTTATGGGTGCGTGACGGATATGCCGCAATGGAAGCCATCGACGGCGAGATCCTGTCGGACTGCTGCGAAAAACTGGGGATAGAGCCGCACTGGCAGTACCTGTCTCGCGGCGGGAGCGATGCTTCGTGCGCATCGTCGAAGGGGCTGACGGCCCGGCCGATTACCCTTGGGCTCCCGGTCGAGAATTCTCATGGGTTCGAGATCATGCACCGGGACGCGCCCAAGGAGATGCTGCGCCTCCTGCTTGCCTACATTGCGGCAATTTCAGCGGGGTGAACAAGCATCGCGGTTACCGAACCGGCTGAAGCGAATCGCGCACGATCTGTTCCTGTTGGGCCGGCATGTGTCCCCGGTAGACTACATCGACGGCATAGTTCTCCACACTAACGAACCAACGCTGCCCAAGTGGATTCGCGGCGGCGGGAGCCCGTGGGAGCGCTCTAACCTTGTGTTCAGTCAGGGTAAACACGGAGACGCCGTCGGTGTAGCGCAGGAACAGCCCCACGCGATTCGGGCCGTTAATTACCTGGACCCCGTCGAGGCGGAAGCCGGGAGGCAGCGACGAAGGCTGAATGGGACGAAAAGGGATGTGCGCCATGGCTTCCTGGATTCCGGCCACCCGCTCCCGCTTTACTTCCTTGGGGGCGCCTCCGCCGAATTGACCTGGCTGGAAATCACGCGGCGAAATGTTCGCCGCCGCTCCAACCAGAAGGTTGCCAAGTTCAGAAGAAGACACTTTTGCTCCCGCTGCATTCGCTATCTCGACCTTCAACTTAATGTGAGTTGCGGGATCGATCCAAAATTTGGCGTAGCCCTGCTGCTGAGGATTCACCGGCGACACCAGCACGATGGTCGCATTGATTCCGGCGACCGACTCGGTACCTGTGCGCTTCGCGATAAATATCCGCTGCCTAATTCCGTCAAGAATGCGCTTGTCCCGCTCATCTTCCGGTCCGCCCGCGGGCGGCACTTCGGTAAGTGTATTGGTCGCCGCACGAAAGTACGCGTATCGATTCGGGCCGGTCAGCATTACGTCGCCGCGCAGATAGGCCGGGCTGTGGTAGTAGCGAACCACATTTCCACGCATATCGCCCTTGATCTTCTGCTCAGAATTCGTGCCGCCACCCTGCGCGATCCACGTCTTTTCGTCCGCGCTGAAGTCCGCGAGCGGCCTAAGCATCTGGCGCAGAAGCACGACCGCCTCTTTGTCCGGATTGTCGGCGGCCGCCTTGGCTATGGCAGCCCGGCGCGCGGCATTGGGATGCTGCCGCCCAAGCTGTGGACTTCGGGGAAACTCGCGCTGCTGAGGACCGAACGCCTGCGCGGAGGCGGCCGAGATCGAGATGCAGCCCAGCCATACGACAGTGAAACCGATCGCCCATGCGTTCGGTCGTCCGCTGTCACCGCAACGGCAACGGTTGGCAGCGGCCCGGGTTCCT
>JAYTEU010000680.1:0-3781 GCA_043734985.1 Chthonomonadaceae bacterium | reverse complement strand
CGGGCGCCTACCTGACCTGGACGAGCGACGACAACCGGTACGAGCCGGAGGCCATCGCGGTCATGGTGGAGTGCCTGGAGACTCAGCGCGATTTCGGCATGGTCTATTGCGATATGGAGAAGATGGGACCGGACGGCGCCTCCCTTGGCCCCTGCGATCTCCTCGACCCGGAGGAATTGCCCTACCATAGCTGCGTGGGCGCATGTTTCCTCTACCGGCGCTCGGTCTACGAGACGGTGGGCGAATACAGCGTGGACACTTTCCTCGCGGAGGATTACGACTACTGGCTGCGTATACATGCGAAGTTTCGCATCCGGCATCTCAAGGGAGTGCGGCCCTATCGATACGGCTGCCATCCGGAATCCCTGACTAGCCGCCGCCAAGGCGATGTGATCGTTCAGACCGCCATGGTGCGGTGCCGCCATACGGTTCCAGAGGCTCAGCGCCGAATTGAGATGCGCGAGGCGTACTGGCGCGCCCTTTGGTACCACCGGGAGCGTAAGGACTGGGAGGCAGCTTCGGCATGCGCGAGAGAGTGCCTGCGCCTCGGCCCCATGGTTCCCCGTTACTGGAAAGCCGCCCTCGGTACGAAGATGCTCCTGATGGGTCTGCGGTTCCCGTGGCCGGAGCCCAGCGTCAAAAAGGCGAGCTAGACGCCAGCGCATTTGTAATGTGGTCAGTGGGCTCGCGGGGTTGTCCGAGAGACCCCGGCCTGCCCCGAAGACTTTCGGGGACCCTTTCGGGAAACGCCTATCCCGTCCATCACCACCATCCGTTATGTCGTCATGCCCGTATTGTGGCAGGGCTTGCGGGGTTGAAACCCCGGTCTAAGTTTACAAAACCCGCCGTCGCGGGTTGCGGATTGAGTCCGCGCGGGCTGACTTCGCAAACTCGGGTACCCCTTGTGCGCGGCAATTCATTGCTGCCCACAAGAGGCTTGACGACGATTATCTTCCTGTAAAGTCCCACAATCAAGCGAAAGAAATGCCAGTAAATTGTGCCCCATGTCTCCGAGTATTGGCGCGCTGGGCCGTGATAATGGCGGCGCTGCTTACAGCGTCCGGTTCCGGCCAGGTTCCGGGCGCGGCACGGGCGGACAATCGTGAGGGTATCCAGGGTGCGCGCGGCTCCTCTTCAAGCGAGGCGGCGGACGCTCTGCTGGAGCGGTGCATCGAGGCGGAGCGGCGTGGGCAGTCGCTTCAGGCCGACTATCGGCGCGAGACGCGGTCCGGCGGCAGTGTCACGGTCCTACAGGGCACGTTTCAGCTTCGCAAGCCGAATTTGGCGCTCATACGCTTGCGCGGGGCTATGCCCGACGAGCAGATGATCTACCGCTCGGATGCCTTGAACTTCGTCAGTTACCGCCCTGCCAAAAACGATTACTTCAGTAGGCCCTCCGACGCCAGCGGCCGTGACGTGCAGACTACGGGATGCGTGGAGGCGGCGGCGTTTTTCGACCCTTCGCTCCTGAAAGTGTACCGCCGACAGGGTGAGCGGATCGCGATCGCCGGTGCGCATAAGATCGATGGCGAGCCGTGCAGCGACCTCGTCATTAGCGGAGGCCGAGGAAGCGCCACATATCATCTCTTTATCGGGCCGGATGGGCTGCTTCGGGGAATGCGCACGGAGCTCGGCGCGGGCCTTACGATCGATAGCCGTGTAACCCGGCATCGCGCCAATGCGCCAATTCCACAGGCCGTTTTCGCGTGGCGCCCGCCGACCAGTGCGAAGCCCTCTCCCGGCTCCATCTGCCGCTTACCGATCTCCGACGAGCTACTGGACCCCGCGCTCACCGAGGTGGGCCGCGCCGCTCCGAATTTCCCGCTGTCCTCTGTGGGAAGCGAGGCTGCGGGCTTTTCCGGCTTTCTCCGCAAACATCGCTTGGTGATGCTCAATTTCTGGGGGTTCGGTTGAGCGGCGTGCGTTGAGGAGTTGCCTCAACTGGATCGTCTGCGAGCGCGCCTTCGTGGAGAAAACGCCGAGGTTCTGGCTGTCTGCATCAACGGGAACGCCGGCCAGGTCGCCGCTTTCAGGAAGGAGCACGGCGTCACCCTGCCGATCGTCGCGTCCGGATCCCGGGTCGCCGCGATGTATGGGGTCGACCGGGTGCCCACCAGCCTGATCGTCGACCAGACCGGCCGCATCGTCGCCCGCTGGCAGGGAGCGCGGGACGACCTGCTGCGAAGAGGGTTTAAGGCCGGGGGGATGGACCTGCCTGCGGGAGCGGGAAGGTAGCGCGGGCACCAATTTTTGCTAAGTGGGCATCGTTTTGCCACAAATCATACCCGGCGACCGGGCCGATAAACGACCGGGCATAGGGCCTCCGCACCCAAAGGGTACCCGGCATCCTTCGGACGCAAATGCAACAAATGCACGGCGGGTAGTCATTAACAAGAATCGGTAATTACTTCGCTGTACAGCAGGCGGCCACCTGTCGTCATTGACGAACCACGGCTCACGGCGACCTCATCTCAGCACGTAACAGTTCGGCGTCGTCCGTCTCGGTCCCCTTGCGCGCCGCCCTGAGCAGTTCGCCAGATGGGGCAGTTGGCTGGTCGGAACCTCTGACCAGGATATCCTCGTCAGAAAGGGCGGCGACCTGTTCGCTGACTGGCGGCACGTAAGGCATGGCAGATGCTTCCTTGATAGACGACTTGCTAATGGCCCAGCCTCCTAATGCTGAAGCTACACAAATGCACAGGCCTGGAATAGAGAGTTCTGGTACATTGATTTCGAAGTAAGTCCATGATGACGTGTGTAAACCAACCAGGCAAATTACCGCGCCAAGGATGGCAAATCCCGAAATACAAAGTCCAACGCAACCAGAGAATTTGACCTGAAACAGATCTACAAGATAGTCAAATCGCTTATTGGCCGCGTCTTTTCTCGGTTCCATGTGGGCCTGATTGCTCATGGCGGTACGCTCTCCACTGCTTATTCTTCAACGAATTTGTTTAGCCGAGCCCCTTGCTCATCACCAACAACTGCAGTTGCCCGGAAGGGCTTCCACACCGACTGTTCGTAACTCCTGTCACTCTAATTTAGGGGTCGTTCAAAGAAGGTTACACACACTCCGGCCGGATCGAGAATTGCAAACTCTTTCAGACCCCATGGCTTGGTTTCCAACTTGCCGTTCGGGTGGATCATCTGCCCACCTTTCTGATTGAACTCCTCATACAAGGTCTCAATGTTGGTTACCTGTACGCGGCAACTCGTCCACTCCGCCAGGTGACGATCCTCATTTTGAAACAGAAGTATGTTGACCGCATCACGGCTCATTCGCGCCATATCGCCATTTTGCCACGTCTTCGTAAAACCCAGTAATTCGTAGAAGGCAATAGCGGCGTTCAGGTCGGCGCCTGCCGGAATCACAGGTGTTATCGCTTCCAATACCGGGGGCTGATCCATGGTTCGTTTCTTCCTTTTCTGTTATGGTTAGCATAAACGATTAATCGGGCTATCCGGGACTGCCTCCGCGTACAGGCGCAGTCTGCGCTCGCTCGCGGGCGGCGCGGCGGGCTTCGAGCATGGGGCGGGGAAGGCAGGAGGCGAGCCACCAGCCCAGCCGGGAAGCGGTAGGGTTTCGGCGAAGCGCCTGAAATAGGAGATCGCGGGCAGGGCCCATGCACCGGTTGTAGAGCAGAAGCCGGCCCTGCTCGTCGTAAGTTCGGGTCCGTTTCGCTTCGAGAAGGGCGGGGTCGAGTTTCAACTGCCTGCCGATCAGTTCGACGTTCGCGACTTCCGCCCGGGAGTATTTTTCGTAGCGGCTGGTCAGGTGGCC
>JAYTEU010000679.1:0-3741 GCA_043734985.1 Chthonomonadaceae bacterium | reverse complement strand
TGATGCCCCGGTTCTTCAAGCTGAAGATCGACGCCGACTTCGCCAGGGAGGCGCTGGACATGGAGCGCGGAATGGTCTTCTGCATGGCGAATGCCGGCGACCGGCACCTCCTGATTCGGATACCCTTCACCGGCGTCGAGATCCACGATCTTAACGACCTTCCGACAACAGGCACGGTGCAGTAGGTCCATCGAGGGCTTGTTTACTAGCGCCGGATATCGCGAGACAGAAAAAATCCCTCACGTCACGGTAGAAGTGAGGGATTGTCTTAAGTTTAGCTCCCTCTGCTTTCAGTAGAGGGCCGGGGAGAGGTTAGCCCAACCCCGTGCCGGGCGCGCGGCCAAATCGGCGGCCTAGCCATTGATCGTCTCGACCGAAGCCGCTCTGTACGACGGCCCCGATACCCATGAGCGCAACCGCGAACTCCACTAAAAGGCCGACCACCCCAAGCGGCGGCATCAAGCTGCCTACGATGGCATTAAACGCGAAGAACGTAGTCAGGCCCAGCGTCATCCGGCCATAGAAAGTGCCGTTCCCGGTCTGTCCGAAGCGCCGCGCGAGAATGTCGCCGATGCGCCGCATGCCGGCAAGCCAGCCGAACACAAGCAGGACCAGGGAGACCAGCGCGATCACGATCGTCACCGGCATCCAGACCACGGTCAGGAAGGTGTTCGATTTCATGATCAGACCGCTGATGGCGAGCGCGGAGAGCATTGCCGCGCCGGCGATCAGGCCGGCGAAGAGGCTGCGTCCCGGCCGCATCGAAACGGTCTCCGAAACGCGTGACGTCGCATGCGGCGCGGCGACGAGCACGATCAGCCCGCCCGCAAGGCCAAGCGCCCAGAGGCAGAATTGCGCTCCGAACCAGTTCCCTTTTTTGCCCGCGGCAGGCAGCGCTCGGGACGTGAAATCGCGCCGCGCAGCAATCAGACCCGCCGGCGGCGTGGAGGCCGATAGGCTGCTTCCCTCAAGCGTCAGGTTGCCTTCGATCGTTGCGCCGGGCATAAGGGTGACTTTGCTGTTGACGGCATGAATCGAGCCCCTGACGTCTCCCTCAATTATCAGCGGACGATCTTTCACTTCCACGTCTTCGAGCGTGATCCCAGGGGGCACCACCATCGGCTGCGCATCCACGGGGTTTGCGGAGTTCGGCGTCGGGGCGTCGTGGCCGTTTGCCGCCGGGCGGTCCTGCGCGGTAACCGGCGCGACGGTCATCCCGGACAGGATGCCGGCAAATGACAGAATTGCCACGAGGGCGCTGAGCAGTTTGTGCATCTATCCGCCCTCCTTATAATCCCGAGATTGACGTTCTGCGCCGGGCGTTCAGCATCATGCATGCGGCGAGGCCCAGTGAGAGTTCCATTGCAAGCGTCTGGGCGGCCATGCTGCCCAGCGCGTAGAAGGTGTGGCCGAGCGCCTCGTTCACGCCGGCAAGCGCCGCGCCCAGGCTGATGATCAGCGCGCCGAGCACTGGAACCTGTTCGAGATGCTCGCCGATCTGGCTGAGCCACACGCGCGCCGTTTCCATGTTCACGCCGAGCATCTGCCGGCCCCATTCCGAGGCCAGCAGGTAGACGAACATGCCGGTGAGCGCCACGGAACCGATCAGCCGCTGCCGGAAGCGCTGTCGCGTCTCAGTGGATTGCGACATGGACATCGAGCGGCTGGTCTGCGTGTCGGCAGCCGCCGTACGCATCTCATACGTCGCGACCCCTTCTGAGACGAGTGAAGAGGCCGCGAACGTAGGGCCCACGGCGACCTGCGCTTTCGCTGCGGGAGCCGCGATCTCACCTGTCTGAATGCGCCGCATTATCTGCATCGAGTAGTCGATCGGAAGCTCCGTGGGCGGCATGGTCTCAAGCAGATTGACCATGCTCCGCATCGTGGAAAATTCAGCGGCGCACTCCGTACAGACACTCAGATGTCCGTAAATCTGAGTCGCCAGTTCCGGAGAGACTCCGGGATCGTTTTCCATTAGGGGCTGCAGCTTGTCCCGCACCCGATCGCACAGCGCGACGTTCTGGACCGTGCCGGTCTGCGCTAAGGGAGCGAATCCGGTCTGGATTTTGCGCATAACGAGGCGAGAGTAGTCGGCGGGCAGATCCGCGAGCGGCATCGCCTCCAGCATATGGACGACACGCTGCATTGCCTCGAACTCGCGGGCGCACTCCGAACAGACCGCCATGTGGACGTACAGCGCCGTCGCGGTCTCCGAGCGGACGCTGCCGTCGTTTTCCAGCAAAGCCTGAAGCTGTTCGCGAACCTGAAGGCAGACTTCGCTCTTCATAGCCGTGCTTCGCGAGATTGCAGCCTCGGTTTGCGCCGTTCGGCCCGGTGGCTGCGGCGTTATATAGGTTGCATTCCACGTCTGCTGCTCAGGCGGGGAATGTTCTGATCTACTTTCCATCCGTTTCCATTTCCAACACCGAGCGGAGACGCCCACGCAGCATGTCCCTGGCCCGGAAGAGATGTGTTTTTACCGTACCCGTCGGGAGCTCGAGCGCATCGGCTATCTCTTCGACGCTCATCTCCTGCAGGTGCCTCATCACGACCACAACCCGATATTTTTCGGGAAGATTGAGTATCTCGCGATGCAATATGTCCTGCATCGCTTCGCGTATCGCCCGATCTTCCGGCGCGCTGTTTCGGTCGTCCGCCGCGGGTTCACGCCCCTCTTCCAGCTCTACTTCCAGTGACAGCGCGCCCTTCGCCTTGCGCGACCTCAACTGGTCGATACAAAGGTTTGAGGCGATCTTATACAGCCACGTAAGAAAACTGGCGTCCTGACGAAACTTGGCGAGCGCGCTGTAAGCGCGCAGGAACGTGTCCTGCACCAGGTCGCCCGCGTCCTCCGCATTGCCGAGCATGCGGTAGGCGAGGTTGTACACCTGGCGCTGGTAGCGCAGCACAAGACCGTTGTACGCAGCCGTATTACCGCAAAGCGTTTGCCTTACGATCTCGGCGTCACTTTGTTCCAACAGCGTAATCGTCCTCGTGTCCCCCTGATTGCAAGTGCTATCACAGGGCACTACGTCTCTTGACTCGGGGCGGTTTCACAATAACGTCGCCGGTCTCGACACAATATCGACCGTGACGGGAAGTTTCAACGGCTCAGGTACCAGGATACCCGATGTAGGGCAGGGCGCGAAGGGATGGCCGGGGGCAAATCGCGTCAGCAGGATAGGGTTTTCCAGCCTACGCGATCGGATGCCAGGGGGCTTCCAGAAACCTGGTCAGGCGCGCCTCATCACTCAGGGAGACTGTGTTGTAGGCGAGCCCAAGCGCAATCCGGCCGCTTTCAATGAGGCGATGACCGGCTACGCGCGCGATCGCCTTGACAGGCCGCTCACTGCCGGGCGCTCGTGCCGCTGTCTGGCGGTCCGGGGCAGCCATGCTGAGGATCTCGCTGTGGGCGGAGCTGGGTTGAGAATCTGCCGTCTGGCCAGGCAGATTGATCAATAGCTCGACCTTACGTGGAATTTCAAAACCGGCTTCGATCAGAAGGCACATTCCGTTGGCGCTGACGTCTCTAGTGACCCCACTTCTCCACGAGCCGTAACAGCCATTGTCCTGTATGTGGCGATAGCTGATGTCGAGATCGATCGCCATGCGCGTCTGCCGCCGCTGCCGCAGCATGGACCGTGCCGAAGTAAAGCGCAGCGTCACGTCGGCGCTATTGGAAGATACCACTTCCGTGGACGCGGTAAATATCTTATTTTGCGCCAGCACGACCAGGCTTGC
>JAYTEU010000678.1:0-9496 GCA_043734985.1 Chthonomonadaceae bacterium | reverse complement strand
CTGTGCGATGCCGAGCAGCAGCTTCCGACGGAGCAGGAGGAGAGGGAGCGGCGCGATGTCCTGTTCGCGGCAAAGGATCAGGCGCTCACGGCACAGCGGGCCGCGCTGGATGCCCTGAATCGCCAATTGGAAGGCCTTGCCGAAGTCCGCGCCGGAGCGGAGCGGGCCGAGGCCGAGCTTGGACGGCTGAATGCCGAGATCGCGGGCGCACGCCGCCGAGAAGGCGCGGCCATGGGCTTCCTAGCGGATTGCGAGAACGATCTTAAGCAGTGCACGGAGAAAGAGGCGCAACGAAAACGCGTACACCAGGAGCAGTGGACCTACGATCGTCTCGCGGGGTGCTTCGGCAAAAAAGGCATTCAGGCGCTGATCATCGAAAATGCCATTCCTGAGTTGGAGGAAGAGGCTAACGACCTTCTGGCCCGCATGACCGACAATGGCATGCAGGTACGTTTCCTGACTACGCGAGCGGGCAAAACCACAAAGTCGGAGATCGAGACGCTGGATATCTCGATCACGGACGACGCCGGTCCGCGCCCCTACGAGCTGTTCAGCGGGGGCGAGGCCTTCCGCGTCAACTTCGCCATCCGGATAGCGCTGTCGCGGCTGCTCGCGCGCCGGTCCGGAGCGCGACTGCAAACTCTGATACTGGACGAAGGCTTCGGAACCCAGGACGGAAAGGGGCGCGAGAAGCTGGTAGAGGCGATCGATGCGATAAAAGGCGACTTTGAGAAGATCTTGGTGATTACCCATGTGGAGGAGCTCAAAGACTCATTTCCGCAGCGCATCGAGATCTCAAAGGACGGAAAGGGTTCGAAAATATATGTTTACTAACGCACAGATCGGCCTTCCGGAAAAGAAAGATCGGACCGATGTGAGCCTCGGCAGCAGCGGTTACCTTGTGATCGTTTACGATAACGACAAGAATACCTGGGTCGAAGTGACTACGATTTTGCAGAAGGCGACCGGTTGTACCAGTGAGGAGGCCGAAATCGAAACGTGGGAAATCGATAACCTGGGGAAGTCGGTCGTGCATCACGGAGGCCGGGAAGAGTGCAATCGTGCCGCGGGAGTCATTCGGATCATCGGCATACGCGTCGAAGTCGTCGAGGATTAGTCAGCCCCTATGATTCCAGCTTCGGAATTGGAAAAAATGTTCGGAGCGCTGGCAGGCGGCAGGGACGGGGCGGCACGGGCCGAAGCCCTCGCGACCGTCGACGATGCTGCCGCGCTCGCGGAGTACCTCAAAAGCGAGCGCAAGACGTTAATGGACCGGATACTAGCCCCGGGATCGGCGGCAGGGGCGCCACGGCCTCCGGGCGGCCTTCAGATGTCCCGGGAGTTCAGCGACCTGACGGACGCGGTGATCCAGCGCATGTACGTGCTGGCCTGCCGCCGCTCGGGCGCGAATCCTGAAACCGCGCAGCTTGCGATCGTTGCCACCGGCGGTTATGGCAGGCGCGAACTCGCCGCGTTCTCCGATATTGACCTGACCTTTGTGCCGTATCGCGATGGCGACCCCACCATAGACCGCACCATTCGCGAGATGTTCACGCTCGTAATGGACGTATGCATCGCCCGGTGCGGCCTTGAGGTCGGCTATGCGTACCGCCTGATGGAGGATTGCCCCCAACTGGACCACCAGACTACTTGCGGACTGCTGGATGCCAGATTGATCGCAGGGAACAACCGCCTGTTCATACAGTTCGAGGACGCCTATTGGAGCGGATTCAACCCGACGGACTTCATCTTTACCAAGCTGCGGGAGCGCGCGAAGTCCCTCGATAAGTGGGGCACGACGCCGCGAATTGTGGAGCCGCACCTCAAAGAGGGGCCGGGTGGGCTGCGCGACTTGCAGACCGCGGTGTGGCTGACGCAGGCGCGCTGGCAGTTGGCGGCGACCCGCGTCCGGGGATCGCGCAGTCTCGATTCGCTGGTGCGCGAGGCGGACGTACCGACTTCGGACGCGGCGCAGCTTGCAATAGCCAAGGAGAAGTTGTTCCAGGTCCGAAATGCCCTGCACGCTCTCGCGGGAGCGGAAAGAGACCAGCTAGTCGTAACCCGCCAGGAGGATGTCGCCGGGATATTGGGATATCGCCCCGACTCTGCGCCGGCCCTATCGGACCACCAGGCGCTCTCGCACGGAACGCCACCGGTAGAAAAGTTCATGGCCGATCTATATCCAGCGCTTGCCACGATCAGGCGGATCTCCGATCAGGTGATGCGACGAATCGGCAGCAGCCGCTTGATCCTGGGCATCGGCCTGGACTGCAAAAATCGCAGCATCGTGCCTGCCAACAGTTCGTTGGAATCCGACGATCCGGTCTGGATGCTCTGGATGTGCGAGCTTGCCCAGAAGTATGGTATCGGATACGGCGAAGCGATCGAGCGGTCGGCCGTCGATCTCATCGCGACAAATCCGGTCATCGCGGAGCCGGCGCCTGCCTCGCAAGTCTTCCTGAACATCCTCGGAACCACTACCGGCCTCTATTCCACCGTCCAGAAGATGGCCGATCTTGGAATTCTGGGCTGGTTCCTGCCGGAATTTGCGGCCATCTTCGACCTGATTCCCTACGATTCGTCCCACGATCACACCGTCGGACAGCACACGATACTTATCCTAAAGCATCTCGAAGCGCTGCAGACGTCCACCGCCGAAGAGGATGCCGAGATGCGCCGCGTGCTGGAGGACCTGGCCGATCCCGCCCAGCTTATGCTGGCGGTCCTGCTTCACGACTGCGGCAAGGCGGTTCCGGGGAAACCGCATTCGGAAACCGGCGAGACGATCGCGGCAGAGGTGTGCCGACGGCTGGGACTGTCCGAAGAGGCATCGTCCAACGTTGGTTTTCTTGTCGCTAGCCACCTTGTCATGGCGGAAACCTCCCGCCTGCACGACCTCAACCTCGACCAGACGCTGCGCGATTTCACGCAGGTAGTAGGGGATCTCGACAGGCTCAATATGCTCTACCTGCTGACCTACGCCGACACCAAATCGGTCGGCGAAGGCGTGTGGACGCAGGTTAAGGCGCGGTTCCTGCGGGAACTTTGGCAGCGCGCTTCCGCCGTACTTTCAGATGAGGAGCCGGTCGGATACGATGACGCCGCAATCGCCCGGGCGAGAAGGCGTCTGCTCAAAGACCTCTCTTTCGAAAATCTGCCCGAGGAGGATGTCGCGGAGCATATCTCCGCTATGCCCGCGCACTACCTGCTCAATCAGAGCCTGAAGCAGATCGCGCTGCACATCGGGTTCGTCAGGCGCGTTCGGGAAGGCCAGCCCGTCGTTGACTTTTTCGGCGAGCGCGATGCGACTTATTCGGAGCTGACCGTCTGCGCGTTCGACGACCCGCAGCCAGGACTGCTGGCAAAGATCACGGGGGCGCTTGCCGCTGCGGATGTAAACGTTCATGCCGCTCAGGTGGTCACCCGCTCGACCGCCGTCGATTCGATTGCGCTCGATACGCTGCTGGTAGACTCTCGCGGGCGCCAGCTATCTCCCGGCAAGCGGAGAGAGGTGGCCACGAACCTCGTGGCGGTCCTTTCCGGAGCGACTACCGTGGAAACGCTGCTGTCGCGGCGGCGATTTCCAAAGACCGACAGCCAGGCGCCGACTGCGAAAAATGGCATAGTGCAGCCGCGCGTCTCCGTCCGGCGCGAGGTTTCAGATAAGCTCACGCACATAGAGCTGGCAGCGCCCGATAGCGTCGGGATCTTCTATCGCTTCTGCGACGCGATATCCAGGCTAGGGTGGGACATACACAGTGCGCGGGTTTCGATCTGGACGAACGAGGCTCGCGCGGGCTTCTACGTCACCGGCTGCGGCGGCTGCACGGACGGCGAGATCGTTCGAGCGGTTCTCGGCACATTGGAGGCAGTCCAATAGGCAAACCAATTTGACATCGCGCAATGCCACGTCCCACCCAGGGGTGCCCGGCGTTTGCTTTTCCAGAAGGGTACGTTCTGTACCCAGTGCGCAGTGCCCTTCGCCCAAATGACAGTCTAAAGGTCTAAAGCATCCGGATTGACTTTCAAGTTCGGGCGACGTATACTATAGCCATCATTGAGCTTTTTATCCGCCGCGCTATCCTCGCGGCGAACTTTGGCCACGGGCCAGGAGGTCTAATTCTATGTCATCGACAATCAGACGGCGCAGCGGCATGTCGCCGACCACGGTGGTGCTCGTGCTGGTTCTGCTGGGCGCGGTAGCCGGCGCGACTCGCCTCGTCTCTCCGCACCCGCCCGGGCCGCCCTCGGAAGTGAAGCAGGACGCGGTAGTTTCGGCATCCCAGGCGGAGGCAACGAAAAAAGAGCACCTTTCCATGATGAATAATCAGATGACCAAGCAGAAAGCGATGATGGGCATGCAGAAAGCGCCGGAGGATCCTAATACCATCAAAGTGGATAACAGCTATTTCATTACACATAAGCCGGGTGAAGAGGGCCTGAAGCAGAACGATAAGGAATTTGAAGCGAAAGACAAAGTTTTTAAGGAGTACCAGCGCAGGCGCGAGGCGGAACAAGCTAACAAAGTTATGCCTAAGCCCGTACCGGTCGGTACCACCCCTAAATAGCCTCGAACCAGCAGCAATCTCCGGAGCTTTTCAATGGCGGCGGCCGTACGGACGCCGCCTTGTTCTGTTTGTTATTTTCGATTATTCGGTGAAATCGCTTGACGTGAACGGGCATAATATGTTAAAGTTCTCTTGCCACAATAACTCCTGCCAGCATTTCATCACATTTCGTCATCGGGCGCATTATCGTGCCTGTCTTGCTTTTCCGAAACGGAAATCGACGAGACCGGCATTTGCCGCAAGTAGTATCCGCAAGTTGCCGCAGCACGACCATCTGCTCGCTTCGGCCAAGCGCCGAGCAGGCAAATGGAGGACCGCTGATCCAGGTGATCGGCGCATCGCAACGGTCGAGAGACCAACTGGGTAAAGGGGAGGGTATCTAATGAAAAGGATGGCTTGCGCTATAGCGCTTGCCGCGGGAACGGGAATGACCGGCTTGACAGCGCTGCCGGCGTTCGCCAATCCCAGCCCGGCAACGGTCGCGGCGGGCTTGCAGGTAAACATCGTGCCGCCGGGAACGGTAGCCGGCGATGCAACGATCCCACTGGTAGTCAAGTTCCATGGCGGCAATATTCGAGTCGTCGAGCTCTTTATTGACGGCGCGCGCCTGACCCGGCAGGCGCTGTCCACCCGGGACGGACGCGGAGTCGTCCACTTCTCGCTCGATCCCACTCTGCTCGCCGAGGGCAGCCACGAGGTTCTGGTTAAGGCCTACGAAGCCGACGGTACCTGCGCGACGACCACGACTCAGATTGTGGTTTCGTCGGGCGACCTGAACGCGTTCGCCCGCTTTGAATGGCCAAAGCGCAACGCGGAGGTTCAGGGCATCGTACCGATCACGATCAAGATCGATCCTTCGATCATGGACCCATACGTCACCTACACCGTCGATAACGACTTTCTTGCCTTCCGCAACTATGCCCCCTATGTCTACAACTGGGACACCGCCAAGGTAGGCAACGGTATCCATAGTATCGGCATCGAAGTGATGGACGGCCGCACCCTTCAGGTCGTTCAAAAGATGACGGTCGCCATCAACGTTAAAAACGTCGGCGGCTTCACCAAAATTCCGCCCACCGCAGCCCCCATCGTAAAACCGGAAACGGGAAGCATAGGCGAATCGATTTTGGGAGTGGCCGAAAGCTCGCTTCCGAATGGCGACCTCGCCGTTCGCGACACGTACCTTGGCCTCGCGCGCTCCTCGACAAACGCACCCAAATTGCGGGCAGCAGTTGCGCCGTCAGCCTTCCGGTCTAACGCGCGCCTGCGAAACAGCGCCGGCCATACCGTCACTGCGCTTCCCGCGCACCTGACGCCGCTGACTGAGACTATTCTTGACTCCACGCCGCTTGTCCACACCATGGACGCGCTGCGGATGTCGATGGCCGTGGTCGGCGCGCCGGATTCTAACCGGTACAACCCGAACCCCGGCTTAGCCCATGTCGCTCCCGGACTTGCCGCGCTCGCCGCAAATCCGCGCGATCTCATGCCCGCCGAAATCAAATCGATCTTCGTCCTGGCGCGGCAGTCGGCCCACTTCCGCCGAATCGGCGCCATCGCGCTCCGGCCGAGCACCGATCGTCGCGTGGTTCGCGGCGCGGTCGCTCGCGCCACGGCTCCCGCTTCACTTCCGGCATTCCGTCCTTCAAAGCCGAAGACCTTCGATGTGGCGTTCAACAACTCGATCGTCAATTTCGACGTTGCGCCCCGGATCGAGAACGGCCTTCCCCTTGCGCCGTTCCGCGCGATCTTCGAGCACAACGGCGGCACGGTAAAATGGAACAACGATGCCAAAATAGTGCGAGCGTTCGACAATCAGCACGAAATCGAGATCAAGATCGGCAGCAAAGAGGCCAAGGTCAACAACCAGCCCATCTCCATGGAAGCCACTCCCTACCTTGACCACGGCCGAACCATCGTTCCGCTCTCCTTTGTGCGCGACGCCATGGATCTGAAGGTCACCTTTGACCAGGAGACCGGCCACCTGATGATCGAAAAGAAGTAGCTCTCCGGTACCGCATCGCCCTAACGCAATCGCGCCCTGCTCTTTGTACGTAGAAGAGCAGGGCGCTTGCTTGTTTTGGAATGCGGTCCGATTAAGTAGACGCGGGCGCGGCAGGCTTGGACTCCGATTTCGACTCGGGTCTGGAAACGGAGTCCGACTTAGCTTCTGACTTAGCCTCATTCTTGGCATCGCCGCCCTTCGAGTCGCCGCTCTTGCTGTCGCCATCTTTCGAATCCGACGCGGGCGCGGCGCCGCTCTCGGAAGTGTCCGGCTTTCGCGAGTCGTTGATATACCACCCGGAACCCTTGAACACGATCCCAACGGGATAAAGCAGCCGCTTTACGGTGCCCGGGCACGTTGGGCAGGCGGTAATCGGGTCGTCCTTCATGCTTTGGAATACTGAAAACTCATGCTTGCAATCTTTGCACTGATATCCGTAAGTCGGCAAAACGGTCACCTCATCTTTGTGTGCTGTCGTTCAAATAGGCCGCGCGGCGCGCTGCTTAGTCGATCTCAGCGAGTATCATAGTTAGTATACACTACGTTTGCTTGCCGCGTTTCTCCGCCTGATTTGGCTGGTGGCGCGGCAATAGAAATGAACTGCCGCGCATGGAAAAATACATCTGGCTCGCCTTGGCCCTTGGCTGTGTTGTCCCGGTTGTCTACGTGTCTTATCTGCGGCGGCGGCTCGAAGTCGTCATGCGCCTGCTGGAAGCGGAGCGGACCAACAAGCGCAGCATTTCGGCCTCCTACGGGCGCATTACGGAGCAGTGGTTTCCGCTGATGGATCGGTACCCGTACGACTCCGCGAATTTTCGCTTCCTGGGAACGCCCGTGGACGGAGTTCAGTTCGAAGAGGATCGGATCATCTTCGTCGAGTTCAAGTCGCGCAACGCGGAGCTCTCCACCAATCAGCGCCGGATGAAGCAGTTGGTAATGTCCGGCAAAGTCTCCTGGGAAGAGTTCCATTTCTTTGAGGATTGACCTGCGCTCCTACGCGGATTATTCGGACCGCGCGTCCTCTTAGCGACAGGAGTTCCACTACTTTGAAGGTTGATCTGCTCTCTTCCAAGCCTGCTGTGATTATTGGGCTGATGTCCGGCACGTCGGCGGATGCAATCGACGCCGCCGTAATGACGATTTGGGAGGAGGATTTCCGGCTCGTATGGCGTCTCCTCCACCATCAGGCGGTTCCCTGGCAGCCCGGCCTGCGCGCCGAGATCCTGGACGCCTGCCGCGCGGACGCCCCCTTGCAGCGCATCACCGCACTGAGTTTCCGCCTCGCAGAGGAGTTCGCGCGTGCCGCTGCGCTGGCCGCGAAGTCCGCGGGCGTGCCGCTCTCCAATGTTGCCGCCATCGCCTCACACGGCCAGACGATATGGCACCAGCCCACGCCTATTACGATTGCGGGCTTGGAAACCACCGGCACTCTGCAGATCGGCGAGCCCGGCGTGATCGCGGCCCGCACCGGCTGCGTCGTCGTGGCGGACTTCCGCACTGCGGATATGGCCGTCGGAGGCCAGGGCGCACCCCTGGTTCCGTTTGCCGACCATCTCCTCTTCGCCCATCCGTCGGAGGCTCGCGCCGTCCAGAACATCGGCGGAATCGCCAACGTAACGCTTCTGCCTGCCGGCGGCGCGCTGACCGACGTGCTTGCGTTCGATACGGGTCCCGGCAACATGATAATGGACGCCCTCGCGCAGCGCATCACCGGCGGCCGCCTCCAGTACGACGAGGAGGGAGCTATCGCGGCATCGGGCAGGCCGGACGAAGCGCTTCTCGCGGAGATGCTCGCCCATCCGTTCTTTGCCCTGCCGCCGCCCAAATCGACCGGTCGCGAGGATTTCGGCGAAGCGTATTCCGATGCCCTTTACAGGAAGGCGCAGTCAATCCCCCTCTCCAACGCGGACCTTCTCGCCACCGCCACCACCTTGACCGTTGAAACCATCGCGCGAGCCTACCAATCGCTCCTGCCGGACGGCACGCGCATCGACACGGTCATCCTCGGCGGAGGCGGCGCATCGAACCCCGTCCTGGTCACCGGCCTGCGCGAGCGGCTGGCGCCCGCCCGAATCGTCACAACCGCCGAGTTCGGAATGCCCAACGCCGCAAAAGAGGCCGCTGCCTTCGCGCTCCTGGCATACTGCACTCTTCGCGGCCGCCCCTCCAACGTCCCCTCCGCTACCGGCGCCTCCCGCCAGGCCATCCTGGGAAAGATCTCGCTCCCCCCGCTGTAGCCTGCATACCGCCCGAAGGGGCTACAGCGAAGTGCTTGCCCGTCGACAACGTGCGTCATGGTTGACAGCGAAGTTGCCCGGCTCTATAATGATCATGCATAGAGATCGTATACGGGTCCGGAAAGCCAGACAGGCGGGGGATAAGTGGGCAAGGCGATGGTGCTGTCTTTGGTGGCGTTGGCCGTGGGGCTGTTTGTCTACTGGCTGGCACGCCCGCGTACCGTTGCGCCTGCGCGGGAGCGCACGACCTCGACCGTGCCCGAAAACCCGGTTCCGAGCGGTCCGAACCCCCCGAACCCCCCGAACCACGCGAGCGCGCCTGCCGCGCCGCCCGCCACCGGTCCGATCGAGCCGCCCCGTACCGAGCAGGAGAAAGAGCACGATACGCTGGAGAGCCGCCGCGCCCCGCTCTATGGACGGCTGCACCAGGACTTCGGCGCGGCGCTGGTCGCGGTCCGCCCCTCCGATGACGATGCCGCAACCCTGGACCTCTACGCCGCCCAGGATGCCCCCGGCAACACCCTCGGCCTGCTGAACCTCGCCCTGCGTGCCAACATCGCCTACTACGGGTTTCGGCACATCCGCTTCTATCTGCCCAACCCCCCGCAAACCATTGAGAAGTTCCGCTTGGACGCCGAAGCAAGCGTAGACAGCGCCGGAAACTGGCAGACCTTCAAGAAGTAGTC
>JAYTEU010000677.1:0-8686 GCA_043734985.1 Chthonomonadaceae bacterium | reverse complement strand
AAAGGGCATGCGTGGCTCCCTTTTGCGCGTGGAACGACCTGCTATACCAACTATTCCAACATCGAAACTGTGCTCAACGCGAGACGGCCGCCAGCTATTAGTCGACCGGATCGGCCTTCTTCGGCTCTACAATATGCCCGCCGAGCGCAATCAACTCCGCCTCTTCGATCCCCTGCATTCCGAGCATGATCGTTGGCTGGCCGCCGTGGTGGATATCGGGGGCCATAATGTGCCAGATCGTCCATTGTCGCGAGACGTCGTAAGTAGTGCCCCAGAACGTGTGTCTGTAGGTCAGCGCGAGGTCGGCCACCGTCCATTGGTTCAGCGTCGCTTCCACCATCTCCCAGCTCGAACGCAGCCAGCTCACCAGCGCGTCGGCCTGTTCGGTGATCGGCAGCGACTCCTCTACAATATGGCGATTGCCGTCGCGATCCTGCGTCCACTCCTGAATGCGCGCGTTCAGGTCATCGCTCAATGGCGCATCCATTCGCATGAACCAATCGATGCGTCCCAGGCTGATATGGCGCGCTATCTCACCTACGGTACGCTGCCCTTCAAACGGCTTGAAAGCCAACTGTTCCGCTGTCTAGGGCTCGATTGCATGTACTAGGCTCTCCTGGTATCCTCCCCAACCGTCGTATGCCCGCGCGAGCGAGTTATCCGATACATTCACGCTGTCCCAACCTCCGCAGAACCAAATCGGCTAAACACCGGTACTCAAGTTTACCCAAGGCTGCGTGGCTATTGTATATCTTCGATTTCCGGCAGCGAGGAGGTTTGAACGGTAGCGGCGATCAGCTCCTCGTTGGCGGCCAATTTCGCTCGCAATTCCCCGAATGCAAGTTCAAGCTGCGACACGATATCAACGCCGGTGTCCATGATGGCTGCGGGCATCTCCGCGGTATCCTGCAAGACCGCTGAGCGCTCGAACTTCGGCCGATCGACGGCAAATACCCAGACCAGCGCCGCAACGCCCACAACGGCCAATGCGCCGCCTACTACCAAGTCTTCCGGCTGTCTGCGAATTAATATCATCAGGCCGCCGAGAAGGACAAGTGCGCTCACCGCTCCCTGCGCGGCCTTGCGGACCACCCACGCGCCGACGCGTGCCCATAGAGAGCGTCTGCGCCGTTTGCCCGACTTAGTGCTGCCATAATTGATGAGCATAGTTCCCCCGCCGCCGGCAAAAAGTACCGACCGTGGCATATTGTGAGACGTTGAGACACATCGTCCCCGTAATAAGCTCTAGAATCCGTCTGTATGATGGAAAAAGGGTGCATTTTGCGTGCCACAACCCCTGAAATCGAGTCGTGATCTGCCGCAGGCTCAATAATCTGGTACAGTTGCGATGAATAGACATCCTGCAGCGCGGAAAGATTTGCCGTGCCTCAGATCGGGCGTTGCTAATCCATCCATCCGGAAGGAAAAGTCGCCATCGGATGGGAACTCTAACCCAAGCCGCTGACCGGCCGAAGGCGGTTATGCAATCGTTGTCTGCGGGGGGAACAGGGATGACCGATACAGAGTTCGTGCGGACGCTCGTTTGGGACGAAAACCCGAGGCATGCGCCGAAGGATGTCTATCCGGACGGGATTAACGCAGCGATCGCGCAGGGGCTAAACAGGAAAGGAACCGGAGCGTCCATCGTAGCGGCGATTTCCAACTTGGACGACCCCGATGAGGGCTGTTCAGAGGCTTCGCTAAACGCGGTGGATGTGCTGATATGGTGGGCGCATGCGCGCCATCGCGAGGTCAGCGACGACACGGCGCGCCGGGTCTATCATCATGTTCACGATCGCGGAATGGGCTTGATCCTGCTTCACTCCGCCCACTACTCCAAACCGCTGCAATGGGTTCTCGCTACAAGCGGCCATCTCAAGGGCGGCTGGCGGGAGAGCGAGCCGCCCGATACCGAGGAGATCACGGTCTGCGCCCCAATGCACCCGATCGCCGAAGGCGTCAGCTCTTTTACGCTCCGCCAGGAGGAGATGTACGGCGCCCCGTTCGAAGTTCCGCCTCCCCAGTGCATCGTATTCCAATCCTATTTTCCACGGGGCGGCGAGTACTTTCCCAGCGGTATCTGCTGGACTGTCGGCAAGGGCAAAGCGGAGGGGTTCACCTCCGGCCCGGGCGGCGGCGTCGGGGAAGGACACGGGATCGGCCGAGTCTTCTATTTCCGCCCAGGCCACGAGACACACCCAACGTATTTCGACGAAAATGTGAGAAAGATTCTCAGAAACGCCGTATTATGGTGTGGGAAGCGGAGTTAGGCAAGCGGCGGTAGGCCGTCGGCAATCCTTAGAAATGCGGGCAGTCGGCAGTCGGCAATCGGCAATCGGCAATCGGCAGTCGGCAATCGGCAATCGGCAGTCGGCAATCGGCAGTAGGGGATGCGCCGGCATCTATCTAGTATGGCGTGGATAGCCTGAGCACTGGCATTTGAATTGTCCGATTGCAGACTGCCTACTGCCGATTGCCTGCTCTTCCGCGACTGCCCACCTGAAAGCAACACTATGCAAGACACACGGATACTCGTGGCGGCGGGACGGACACTGTTCCGGCAGGGTCTGGTGGCGATGATCGCGGCGGCGCCAGGCTTTACGGTCGTGGGAGGCGCGGCGGACGCGGATGAGGCGCGGCGGGCTGCGGTGCGAGAGCGCCCGGACCTGATCGTCCTGGATACCGAGCTGCCTTGCCCCGACGGCGGGTGCGACCTCGTTGCCTGCCTTCGCGCTGTGTGCGACCGAATGGCGATCGTCGTACTCGGAGAGGCGGACAGGACGGCCGGTTCGGACTCGGACGGCGACAGCGCGCTCCGTGCCGAGCGCGAGCACGCGCTGCTTCAGGGCGCCACCGCCTACCTGCCTGCGCGCGCGGACGCCGGGGAATTGTTGCGACTTCTCACCGCGGTCGCTGCAACCCTTCCGCACGCCGCCTCCGCTTCGGACTCGCCGACGGACGCACCGGCCTCTGCGCGAGCCACGAACGGGCCGGGAAGCCCCCGAATAACCGAGCGGGAGCAATCAATCGTCGCGATGATCGCGCAGGGCCTGTGTAACAAGGAGGTGGCACACCGCCTGGGCATCAGCACCCAGACGGTAAAGAACCACGTAAGCCGCCTCCTGGAAAAGCTCGCCCTCGCCGACCGCACGCAACTAGCAGTGTACGCCGTGGAGCACAAATTCGAGTTTTGAGTAGAGTGATTGTGAAGTCGAAGTACAGCACATCCGCGACTGCGATGTACATTCGGGTGTTATTGCATGCGGTAGAATTCTGTGAAAGTGGCGGACAGCCTAGCCCTTCAACTCGAACAGGGATGCGTGCGCCGCTTGGGGCGGAGAGATGCGATATCGTACCGGCTTGGGCAATTTTTCGATTTCGCCCTCGGTCACTAACCGGTGCAGGCAAGCCCTGGCCTTTTGCCTCGGTACATTCAGCTCAGCAGCGACTTGAGTGTCGGCTAACGGGACGATTGTGCGACCCATCAAGGCTCTCACCTGTTCCAATAAGTCTTCGTACAAACCGGCACTGGTTTGCGGAGACAGCCCGGAAGCAGTATTTTCTATAATCGTTGTCTCGGAGCCAACCTCGTAATCGGATGTAGACTCCTTAGTCGCGCTGACCGCTCGCTCTTCCTGATCGGTGCCAAGACCGTTCTGGTATGCGCCGACCCTGAGTAATTCGAGAAGTTCACTCGACTTCGCAGGATCCGGCCATGGCGCCGCGCCTTTACGCCAGATCGCTTCCAACCCTTTTCCCAGTTCCCCGTTGCTTCGGACATACAACGGGACGAGATGCAGTTTGTCTAGTTGTTCAACTGCGCCGGTCCAGGTGCCGCCCTTCTCAAAATCCGAACTTACGATGAGCGCTGCTTCCGCCAATGCATAAATCAGCTTATTGCGTTGCATTGCGCGACCGACATTGAAACCGCAGTAAGGATCATAGGGCGAAACAAAGGTAAGGCGTGCTTCCATCAACGACTGGCGGTGCTCGCGATGCACTGCGGCCCGCTCAAGGCTGTCCGGCAGGACTCCTATTACCTTGCCCAATGATTCAAGCGCACCTCTCATGGCGGCCTGATCGATTCCACGTGCGCCACCAGACACAATTGTCTGTTGAGCTTCGGCGGCGAGCCGTCCAATTTTTTCGGTGTACTCGATGAGTGCGTCGTCTACATGCCTTGATCCGACTACGGCCAGACCACCTGAGTTGAGGATATCGGCATCGCCACAGCCATACAATACAGGTGGCGCGTCGCCTTTCAGACGTTCCGCTAGTCGCCTGGGGTAAGCCGCATCGACACGACTCACAACCCAAATTCCACGTGTTTGCCACCGGTCGAAGGCCTGGCTCAGCAAGAAACCACGGTCAAGCAACCGATTTAGACGATCTATATTTATGGGTGAACCGCACTCTTCGAGTAGCTTGATCGCGTCACCTGTCAGCAAGTCAGCGAGTTGATGGTGATTGTGACGCAGAACTAGGGCCAATCGTCTGAATTCTCCAGGCGACAGAAGTTCAGGTGAGATCGCAACGCTTCGACCGACAATCAATGGTGCGGTCAGCATCAGAATGACCTGTGCTCCAGGAGAAAGTGAGTTAATCATCGTCCATTCCCAGTGAGTGCAAGCGCCAGGGGCCACACCCTACCGCTACCTTGGCTGCGCAGTAGCCAAGATGCTACTGTTATCGTCCAACGCGAGTCTGCCATGTCATCCACCAATAGGACTGGCCCAGTTGGGATCGGAATTGGGATGATCGCCAATGCACCATCGACGTTTTGGGCTTGTTGAACGCTGTTGGCCATCAGTTTCTGTTCCGGACGATTCTCCTTCTTGGCCAAAGCGGCGTGGTATGGAATATTAAGCGCCTGGGCGAGACGTCGAGCAAAATCCGGTACCAGATCTGGGTGGCGGAGGGACGGAACGCAAGTAATCCACTCCGGTCTAGGTTGTGGGTCCCACTGGCGAACTAGTGACACGCAAGCAGAAACCAACTCGTCAGCAAATCTCTCATCGCGGTATTTGCCCTGGCGAATAAGGCTGGCCCATCCCGCATCGCCCCATACACAGAGCGCCCTTCCCTCGTTGGCCTGATGGCCCGGTGAGATACGGCCTGTTAGATGGTAGTGCGGCATCCCGCCCGACGGCCACAATTTACGACATTCGATCGGAAGGCTGGTGCGCCGCAGAAAAGCGATTGCCTCACGCACCAGTGCTGGATCTGGTATCGTTGGCAAGGGCGGCTGTTTCGATGGTCCAGGATCTTCCGGCTCGCCATCAAGTGCGCGAATGAGAAATGCCATGTGGCCCACAGTTAGATCGACGTACTCCTGCATTTGCTTCTGCTCGTCACGCCGCAACCGAGTGAGCCGTTCTGCTCGCTGCCAGAACGCATCGCTCAGGATTGCCGCAGTCAACTGCCACTTCGTGCCCTGCTTGACGATTGGCGCCGGCGACTCCAACGAGAGCAGGTCAATCGCTTTTTGGATGCGACCGCCACTTACGTTAATCAACCCGTACAGTTCCGGTACGCTTAGGCCGAACGGCGCCGACTCCAGCATTTCGAGTATCGATGCAACTTCCTCGCGCGTCGGAAACGCGCTCTCAATAAAATATCCGGTAATGTCCGCTTCCTCTTCCCCACTAAGCAAAATTCCGTAAGCTGCGTCCAGTGCCCGTCCCGCCCGTCCGACTTGCTGGTAATATGCAACTACCGAACCGGGGCTCTGATAATGAATTACAAATGCCAGATCTGGTTTATCGAATCCCATTCCGAGTGCCGTCGTTGCTACGAGTGCCTTGACCTCATTGTTCAAGAGCGCCTGCTCGAGTTCGGGACGACGATCACCGGTGCCACCTGTGTAAGCCTCTACGTTAACTCCTTGTAAACGCAGCCATTCCGCGACCTGCAGGGCATCTCGCACAGTCAATACGTAAACTATCCCATTTCCTGCGAGTGTTCGTACGTGCTCTGCAAGCCAGGCAAGGCGGTCGGCCTGACTCGGCATCCGCACCGTCTGTAGCGAAAGTGATGGACGGTTGAGATTGCCTCGCGAAACGTGTAAATTCGGGCCGAGGACTTCTCCCAAGTCTATCATCACACGGTTGTTCGCAGTAGCCGTCGTTGCTAGTAGTCGCAAATTGGATGGTAGGGCACGGACAATTCGCTCTAAGCGCCTGTAATGAGGTCTGAAGTCATGGCCCCAATCAGACACGCAGTGCGCTTCGTCGATAACGAGCATCGAAATTCGAGACGCGAACTGAGACATGACTTGGTTGGTAAATCGATCGTTGGCCAGGCGTTCAGGTGAAATTAGTAATATGTCTACGTCATCGCGGAGTACGGCTTCCTCGACCTCTTGCCAGTTGTCCTGGTTGTCCGAATTGATAGTGAGGGCTCGAACACCCATACGCTCGGCTGCGGCAATCTGATTGCGCATCAGTGCCAGCAACGGAGAAATCAACAAGGCTGGACCGCTTTCTTGCTCTCGAAGAAGCATTGTGGCGATAAAATACACGAAGCTCTTGCCCCAGCCCGTCTTTTGGACAACCAGAAGCCGGCCGCTGCCTTCGACCAGATGGCGAATTGCTTCTTCCTGATCGTCTCGGAACTGAGCATTCGAATTCCCGGAACCAATTCGTAAGAGGTCAAGTGCGCGTTGGGCGTTATACATCATTCTCTCGTCAATTCAATTGAACGATTTGTAGATCTGACCAAACCTGTGTAAACTGTGGAGGCATCGCCGCGCAAATTGCCTACCTTCCGACCGCCGACTGCCTATTCTCCAGCTCTTCCCAGCGCGCGTACAGCAGGGTGGACTGCTCCTGGGCGTGCTCGTAAGCGGCGAAGACCTCTCGGACTCTGACGTGGTCGGCGGCGATGGCGGGGTCGGCGAGCTTATCGTGCAGGCGGAGCGTCTCCTCTTCGGCGCGGGTTATCGCGTCCTCCATGCCGGCGAGCTCGCGCTGTTCCGCAGTCGACAGGCGGCGGGTGGGGGGTGGCGCGGACTTTGCGTCCGGGGCTTTCTTCCCGCCGGACGACGCTGTCGGCTCCTTGCCGTCCTTCCAGGTGCGCTCCCACTGGGCATAGTCCGCCAGCGAGTGCGCTCGGCCCCTGCCATCCAGCGCGAGCACCTCCGTGGAGACGCGGTCGAGCAGGTATCGGTCGTGCGTTACGAGAACGATAGCGCCGGGAAACTCGACGAGACTCTCTTCCAGAACCTCGAGCGTAGGGATGTCCAGGTCGTTGGTCGGCTCGTCGAGGATCAGGAGGTCGGCGGGCTGTCGCATCAGGTTTGCGATCAGGACGCGCGCCTGCTCGCCGCCCGAGAGATTGCCGACGATCATATCGAGCTGGTCGGCGCTGAAGAGGAACCGTTTTGCCCAGGCCGAGACGTGCATCCAGCTTCCCCGGAACTCGACATTGTCGCTCTCCGGAGCCAGCGCGCGCCGCAGCGATACCGAACGATCGAGGAACTCCCGGTTCTGGTCGAATCGGACGATCCGCAGCCGCTCCGCGCGCCGGATTTGGCCCGCATCCGGCGTAAACTCCGCTGCGAGAAGCCTTATCAGCGTCGTCTTGCCACTTCCGTTCGGGCCAATGAGACCGATCCTGGTTCCCGGCGACAGCGTCAGGTCCACGCCGGAAAACAGCTCCCGGCCACCCATGGACTTCGCGACGCCGCGCGCCACCACGAGTTCGTTCGTCTTTCTGCCGGAGGCGTTGAAGTCGATTTCGGCGGACCGGCCCTGCGCGTTCCGCACCTTAAGCTCCTTTAGGTCGCCGATCATCTGATGCGCCTGATCGATACGCGCCTTTGCCTTCGTGGTGCGCGCCTGCGGTCCGCGACGCAGCCATTCGATCTCCTGATTCACCTTTCCCTGCAAAGAGTGCTGCTGGTGGGCCTGCCCCGCCAGAAACTCCTCCTTTCTTTGAAGGAACTCGCTGTAGGGACCCGCAATAGAGAGATAGCCTTCGGGAAAGGCGCGGTTCAGCTCCAGGGTGCGGTTCGTCACGTTCTCCAGGAAGTACCGGTCGTGGCTGACGAGCAGCAGGGCGAACGGCGCGGTTCGCAGCAGCGATTCCAGCCAGAGCACGCCTTCAAGGTCTAGATGGTTGGTCGGCTCGTCGAGGATGAGCAGGCCCGGCCGCTGAACCAGGGCGCGCGCGAGCGCCAAACGCTTCCGCCAGCCGCCGGAGAGCGTGTCCACGGCCTGGTCTAAATTGCCGAAGCCGACCTGCGCCACGACGCGATTCAGCAGCGACGCGCGCTCGTAAGGCTCCAGCTTCTGCGTCGCGAGCGCCTCTTCCAGCACCTGCGCGGCGGTCTTGCCGGGAGGAAATACGTCCGCCTGCGGCACATAGATAAGACTGAGATCGCGGCGGCGGGAAATCTCCCCGCTATCGGGCGTCTCTTCGCCCGCGAGGATGCGCAGCAAGGTGGACTTGCCCGAACCGTTCGGACCGATCAGGCCCAGCCGCTCGTCAGGGAGCACTCCGAACGAAATATTGCGAAAGAGCGGGCGCGCCGCATAAGACTTTCCGAGGGATTGACAGCTTAAAAGAGGGATCATAGAGTTCCTGGTGTTGCGATTGGGGAGCGTTTTGCGTTCTGAGTATACGCTACCGCCGCGCCGTGCGTCAAGAAAAGGCCCGGCAGATGTCTGAACCGGAAGCAGGACGC
>JAYTEU010000676.1:0-3606 GCA_043734985.1 Chthonomonadaceae bacterium | reverse complement strand
GTGGAAGAGATGCTTCGTTTCGAGAGCCCCGTCCAGCGCGGCACCTTCCGAGTCGCGGTCGGGAAAGTCGAGATAGGCGGCACGACGCTCGGGCCGGGCGAACAAATAAGCGCGGGGCTCGCCGCCGCCAACCGCGATCCGGACCAGTTCCCGGATGCCGACCGCTTCGACATCACCCGCGCGCCCAACCGGCATCTGGCGTTCGGGCTGGGCATCCACTTCTGCCTCGGCTCCGCGCTGGCCCGCACCGAGGCGCGCATCGGCTTCGGTCGCCTGCTGGACCGCCTGTCGAACCTCCGCCTCGCAAGCGACACGCCGGAGTGGAACCAGAACACGCTGATCCGCGGCCTACAACGGCTGCCGCTGACCTTCTAAACGCGCCCACGGCAGCGAGAACATTTCGCGGCAATGGCGCGGCCTAAGTGGACTGCTAGACGACGAATTTGCGGCGGGACTACTAAAGGTGTCGCTGGAAGAGGAAGGATTTGAAACCTTCCTTGTCTCTCTGCGCGAAATCGTCAAAGCGCGCGGCGGCATGACGGCGCTCGCAAAGGCCACTGGTCTCGGCCGTGAAAGCCTCTACAAGGCCCTTTCGCAGGAGGGTGATCCGAAATTCAGCACCGTCTACGGCGTTCTGAAGGCGTTGGGCTTTGAGGTCGCCTTTACGCCGGGCGCGCGGCGAGCAGCCGGAGGCACCAAGCCCCGAGCGCGCAAGTTGCCTTCCAGCGTTCCGGCAACAGTCTCGTAGCGACCGATCTATCATCAAAACCCGCTCGCTAATACCTATCCGGCAGGTGCATGTGCGCGTTGCGGGTCGGGAAAAGGGCGCGCAGCACGCGCGCAGTCTCTTCTGAGGGCGGCTCGGGCAGGCGGGCCAGGATGTCCTCCGGGGGAAATGCGCCGAGGGCGAGCCGCGCCAGTTCGGACTGAGGAAGCGATACGGACAGCGAGCCGACGCCGGACAGGGCCCCTTCGGCGATCGTGACCCGCTTGGGTCCGATGCGGACCGTCGCATCGCCGATATCGGTGCGGAACGCCAGGGTGCCCCGGAAACTGCTGCTCGCCGACTGCAGCCTCGCCGCCATCTCCGGCCGAAGCGCTTCGAGGAGTCGGCGAAGGTTCAGAACACGGGCCATCGAGCCACCGCAGGCGCTGTAATTGCGCAGGAGCCGCGTGTCTTGGCGCATGGCGGCCGCGGCGAGCGGTCCTTCCGGCGGGAATGCGAGCACGACCTCTTTGACCTTGCGCGCCTCCGGCTCCTCCTTCGCCCAGCGACGACAGGCCGCGAGAACTGCTTCCGCTGCAATCGGGCCGTCCGCCATCACCTCGCCGAGCACCAGCGCCCGCTTGTACTCCGGCTCCAGCGCGTGATGCACGTACCAGCACCACTTCGCACGCCAGAGATACCCGTGCATCACGCCATCCGGGCCGACAACGACGCGGCAGCCATCTTCTTTCGCATTGGCCACTGCCTTGAGAAGCCGTGACCAGACGCCGCCCTTCGGGTCTCGTTTCGCCGCTCCGGTGGCTCCCGCGGTATTGAGGGCGTAGAGATCCTGCACTGCGGGCACGTCGTGCAGCTCCAGTGGCCGAACGGTCCATCCTTCCGGAAGACCGCCGTCGCGATCCAGGTCGGTAAGAACGGCAAGGTGGTCGGGACCGGCGGTGGCGTATCCGAACTTGGGGTAGAAATCGCGAATGCCGTAGAGCATGGAGAGCGCGGCGTCCCCCACTTTCATGTGCTCGACCGCAGTCTCCAGCACGCGCCGCGAATACCCCTTGCTCCGGTAATCCTCGTCCGTGCCCACCCCGCCGACGCCGTCCATCCGAACCAGCGCCTCGCCGATGTGCAGCGTGAACGGCACGAGCCACAGCCTGCTGACACTCTTCCCGTCCAGCTTCAAATCGACGCGGGTGGAGCGCCCGTCCGCTTCCGGCGCGATGGTAAGCTCGGGCTTGGAATTCATGGTTGGTTCTGACACTGTGCCTCCATCGCGCGGCTAATTCAGCGCGGCAAATACCCAGTTGATCACTCCGTTGCGCGCGCGACTGTCGCCTCTGAAGTTGGGGCGCGTTGGTTGTTACACAGTGGAGCGCCGCGCTTGGCAATGTAACCGCCTTCAATCCTGATTGAAAAAGCTATCGAGGTCAGCCCACCGTTCTACCGGCGTGGTTCCACGCGGGCTCTTGGAGTCCTCCCGGCGGGACGAATAAACCCGAGTCAATCGCAGGCTGACCCGAGTACCTGGCCCAGGCACAAAGCCTCTGCGCAAATCAGGCTCATTTTGTACTCAGTTAACCTAGAAATTGGAAGTATTTGTGTCCCAGGAACGCGCAATCGCAGGCCATACCGCGAAGAATTCCAGTCCGGCGCGCGAGGTATTGGCACGTGTACATCTATATCTGAGTGACCCTGCTACTCCTTGCGGGGGCATTCAGTTCTCGGCGTGGGAAGTACACGCACCAACTTATCGGTCAGTCCGCGGCGTTGGTCCGACTGGGCGACTAAGGGTCTGTAAATCTTTAACTTCCCGATTTCGAGGTGTCATGCAACAATCAAACACGGAGGTAGTAAATTTACAGACCCTAAGAGCAGTCCTGCGTCGGAGGTTAGGTCGCCCCGTTGCGTAGGAGGAGAGGCCCCACTCCTTGCCGTCCGTGCCGCTGACCATGAACCAGTGGCGGCCCTTGTAGTGGATGAGTGCGCGCCACGCCGGATCGTAGTAGGCGGTATCGCCCTCGCGCGATCCGCCGATGTTGAAATCGTGGTGCCGGAACAGCCGGACGTCCCGCTCCCCGCCGCGCAGGTTCTCTACCTCCACGCGCCGCAGGTAGATATCCAGGCTGCAGTCCACGCAATCGTTGCAGGTAAGCGCTATTCCCATCTCGCGGTGTACGAGGCGTACGTTCGTTACCAGCGTATCGTCCTCGTACCGAAGCGAACGCTCCCAGCCGTCGTCCGAGATCCAGGAGAACCTCCCATCGACCCAGATTCCAAATCGCCACGAGTAGCCGAGCGTGTGATTGTACTGTCCGAAGTGTGGATAGTACAGTTCGCGAAGGTTTTAATGGCTGTCGAATGCGACGGGCAAGCTGCCGTTGCAGACAGGGAGATCGCGAGGCATAGGGATCCTTTCGAGGGCGGACCGGCGTTCGGGCGGACCAGGAAGGGCTGCCAATTCAGGCGGCGTAAAGGCGAATCCTGAAGGCGTCCACAACGATAGCCGTGAGAAAACGTGGCCGGGCCGACGAACGTGATGGAATTTCGCGGCATCGCGAAGAGGAGGCGCGACTGTGCGCTTTAGCGAACGATGGGAGATTGTACCCTAAGATGGCAACCGCGCAAATGCAATCGGCCAGGTCGTCTGCTGCCCCTCGGCTCAAGCGGCTGAAAGGATTTCGTCCCTGCGGTTTCGATCCGAGTGGATCGGGACGGTTCGCGGAACATCCGGAGGCGGTGCGATTCAGCCGGAAATGGGTCGCGAGTTCTGCGGAAATCGTTCAAAGTTGCCGACAATAGCGTTATTGGTCTTTTCGATACTGTATTTTTGGTTGAACAGTTCGACTCTGAATACTTGGCGACTCTAATTACCTGTAGGGTTTCTG
>JAYTEU010000675.1:0-2220 GCA_043734985.1 Chthonomonadaceae bacterium | reverse complement strand
GCGAGTGGGACCATAACAGATTTGGAAACCGCATCGCTTAGAATACCGGCGAATGCGGAAGCCATCGCGAGTGGGACTTCTACGGATAATAAGTCGGGGGCAGGAGAGGTGCCGGATTGGATGAGAATGCTGGGCCAACGGATGTTCGGCTGCGATCTGCCGGTCGTCTCCGATTTTGCACGTCGTATCCTCGCTCTCAGTGACCTGCCGGGCCGTATCACCGCGACCTCGGAAAGCGAGGCGCAAAACCTGTTGACGGAGACGATGACGCCGCTGCTGCCTCTGCTTGGGCTGCGATACTCCGGCGGGCTATCAGGAATACCGGAGGCGTGGGGCGCAATATTTCTGGACGTACGCGATCCGTTGATAGAGTGGCTGAACGGCACACTCAATCTGTTCACGCTCGTTCCCGTTCGAGGGGCGCGGTTCGACACGAGTACCATGGAGGCCATTGAGACGCGGCGAACCGTTCATGCCGCCGAAAACGAGACGGTCGCCCGGTTCGAGCGCGTGGGGCTCATGTGGCGCGAGCGTCCGCTTCTCCGCGCGCAGGTGGTTCGCTACGCCGCGGAAGGAACCCTATGACTCAGTCGTCCGTCGCCATCCCGACCGCTTCCAGAGCTTCCGTCACCTGCCTGTGCCGCGAACCGCTGCGCCTGGATGCGAACTACTGTGCCCGCTGTGGCCGCGAAGTGCGGCAGCTCTGCCCGGTCTGCTTTCAGGAGCGCAGGCTTATAGCCCGGCAGGACGCGCATGCTTCGCCCTGGTGCGAAAACCGGGGCGAGCTCGTTTGCGCATGCGTGCGCTGTGGGCGCTGGCATGCGGCGGATGGCAGGCAGTGCCCCGACCCTGCCTGTCGTGGGCTGGTCGCGCCGACGTGGCCCGCTTCGACCGGCAGACCCGCCGACGGGACCGGGCGCGCTGCGTCCTGGACGTGGCCTGCCGCCTGGGACCGCGATAATCCAAACCGAAAGGCTCCGCTAAGCAGTCAGTGGAGCACGGAGTACCCGGTTCGGTCCGCGCTCGTGGCGCACGGCAGGCTCTACCTGTGGGAAGAGAACAGCCTGATTTCGCCGCGCGGCCCCGTGGCCGGTCCCCTGGCGGAAAACGAGGGCGCCGAACTCGATGCACCCTGGCGGTGCTGGCTTGGCCACGACGGCGAACCCAATCCTGCCGTAAGCGCCGGCAGCCAAATGGCGATTATTGGGGGAGGCGCGGTTCTGGCTGCGACCGCAAATTTCCTGCTCGCGGGGCTGGACACAAGCCGCTCGGACGACGCGATGCCGCTCGACATCGGCGTCCCTCTTGCACAGGTTTCCGGCGAAAGCTGGTGGGTAGGATGGAGCCTTAACCAGGGCAGTCCGGCCCTTTGGCTCGCACCCACGCCTGCGTACTGGCGGAACCTGGCTCATCAGCAGATTACGGAGGCGCCACCGCAGGCCGCGCCCCGAGCGGGCACGACGATCCCAATACGCGGCGGGTTGGCCTGCTGGTTCGACACGGAGGGTGCGCTCTGGCAGTTAGATTGCCGCTCCCGAGAGCTTCGGCAGGTTGCGGCCCCCGCCCTGGGCGTTCAGCGGCTCTGGCGGGGTGAAACCGGCCTTCACAGCATACGTTCCACCGACGATGGGCTGCGAGTCGCGCTGGGACAAGGCCTGGATGCCGGCTCCGTTCGCGAGGTCGCCGGAGGGGCCGGGCCGCTGCGCGATGTCTTCGCGTCTCCCGATCTGGTTGTCGTTGTCGGAAAGCAAGTTACGGCGCTGGCGGCTGCCACCGGCGACGTGATAGGTGAAGGGAAATACAGCGGCAAGTGGATCGCCGGAGCGCTGGCCGACGCCGAGGCGCACGCGGCCGACAGGGAGCCGCGCCTGCTGATGCTAACGGAGGACAACGGCATCGGCAGCCTAGTCTCACTGCGCCCCTCCTCCGGCGTCGGAGACGAGCTCTGGCGCGAGTCCGGAGTTCGGCCCATAGGATTGATCGCCGCCGGCGAAAGCCTCTATATCGTACACGATCGCGGCATAACCCGCCTCCAGGAGAGCCCGTGACAGACATGGCAAACCATGCATTTGTGTCCGAAGAACACCGGGTACCCTCTGGGTGCGCAGGCCATATTGCGACGGAATTCATTGTTGGCGCGAATAAGCCTTGGGTTACTCGGTCGCTTGCATACCAACTGCATCCGGATTTCGATCTCGGGAGCAGGGAGTCCTGCGCGTC
>JAYTEU010000674.1:0-3321 GCA_043734985.1 Chthonomonadaceae bacterium | reverse complement strand
AGATCGCCGAACGGTCCGCCGGATATTCCGCGGTCCGCGGCGAGACCGGTCAGGGAGGCGGCCACATAGTAGAGAATATAGATCTCCTGCCGCTTCATGGGCAGGAACGAGCGGCGCATGATCTCCGCGAAGAGGACGATCGTCACCCATTCGGCAGCCGGGCCGAGGCCCTGCCCCGCCATGAGGCCAAGGTAGAGCGCGCCGGGCAGCATGATAAAGCCGACAAACAGCGCTCCGATGACGGTCTTCCAACTGAAGCCGTCCTCGAACTGTGTCTCCTGGCGCTCGGAGCCCTCTTCCTGCGACTCCTCCTCAACCTGTTCCCGAATTTGCTCTAGATCCGTTGCTTCAGCCACGCTGCCCCCCGGGAATTATCATTTCACGCCTGCTTTGAGCAGCGCGGCGTGGATCGCTGTTTCATCGAAGCCCTCGAAACGCGCGAGTATCTTTCCATTGCCGCCGACCAGATAGTTCGTCGGCACCGCCGTCACGTGGTACTTGTCCGCGACTTTGTCCCCGTTGATCGCCGCCCGCAAGGTCAGGCTGTTGTCCTGCCATAGCTTCTTGATGATCGAAACCATATCGCCGCTGTTTACACTGACGATCTCCAGGCCCCGATCCTTATATTCGGCCAGCATCTTATTCAGCTCGGGAAGCTCCTCGCGGCACGGCGCGAACGAGTTATTCCAGAAGCAGAGCAGCGTCGCCCTGTGCGCTTTCACGACGCTGCTGAAGACCAGTTTGCCGCCGTCCGCCTGCGGAAGCTGAAAATCCGGCGCGGCGGACCCTATCGGCAGCAGGCCCGAATCGCTGGTGTCCGTCCCGCTGGAAGGCCGCGTGTCGGCGACGCGCTCCTGGTAGGGTTTCGCTCCCTTGGGCAGCGCGAACGCGAAAGTCGCCTGCGTAAACGGCGCGTTCGGCTTCAGGTCGGTCAGGCGGCTCTCCGTCGCCGTGCGGCCCATCGCGGTATCGTAGCCCAGCGTCACGCCGTGCAGCAGCAGATCGGGACCGACGAAAAGCCGGTATACCGAGTTGGGCGGGCCGCCGATCACGCGCAGCTCTTTGCACGTAACGCCGCCGATGGCGAGCGTGCCCGCGATCTTGATCCCCGTACCCTGCGCGCGGATCTGGTTCATCACGTCGGCGTTAAAGAAGGCCGTGACCTCCGTGCTCGCAACCCTGCCGATGTTGCCGCCGCTCGGGTCCGCCGCCTCCTTCAGAAACTCATTGTCGGCGCTATAGTAGGTCGTAAACTGCCTGCCGTCGGAGGCCAGCGTTCGGGAGTCGCTTGCCTGCCCGCCCTGCAGCGTGATGAGCGCGCGGTTCGGCTTCAGCAGCTTCATCGTACCGTGGAGCGAGCGCGTCTGCGCGCCCGTCTCCTGTTTCAAGGTAAAGCTCGCCTGAAGCGACTTGAGCTTGCCCTGCGCCTCAACGCACTTTTCGAGCAGGGCCTCACCGGTTTTGTCGGCGCGCGCGTAGGCGGGCGCGGATAGAATCACAATGGCCCAGCAGAGAAACCTCACGTTCATATTGCACCGAATCCCTACAGCCAAAATTCACCCGATTGACCGCAGTCTACGCCCCCGTCGCGGGCGCCGGGCCGCCGAAGGGCGGCGTCGGCGGTACGGCGGCTGCTTCGACGGGCGTCTCGTCCTGCATCAGGTAGCGCTCGCGCTCGGCGTGCTTCAGGGTGCGCCAGATCAGGAACTGCTTGCGGAGCGTGTTCAGGAACCGGCGGTTGACGCGTTTCCAGTTGGAGATATCGCCCGATTCGCGGTCGATCACCAGGCGGATATCGTAGACGTCCTGCGTGTCCGTGGGCGTGGTTTCGATAGCGACCTTCTGCGAGACGCCCAGGTCGAACGGCGCGAGCCACGTCATGCACTTGATGCGGTATGCCATACCGTTGTCGTGCTGAAACTCCTCCTGCACCACGTTCTGGGTCACAAAGTCTCCGATGCTGTACTCTTCGTACGCGGAGAACCACTCGCCGAGGAAGGAGCTGAGGCCGGACGCCTGCGCACCGGTGACGGCGAACGGCAGCGGCACGATCCAGTGGTCGCCGTCCGGGTCCGGAACCTTCCAGGTGCGATCGATGGCCGGGGTCGCTACTTCCGCCGCCTTGCGCGCCGGGTAGATCGTGGAGAGCAGGACGACGGCGACGACGATGAGGGTAGTAAGCACCGCGCTGACGCTGGAGAAGTTCAGATACAGATCGGGCAGCCAGTGCGTCCAGACGAGGATTTTACTGGTCAACTGGCCGAGCAGATACCCGGAGACGGAGCCGAGGATCGCGTAGACTAGCGCCTCGGCGATGAAGAGCATGCCGATATGGCTGGGCGCGAGGCCGATCGACGAGAAGATGTGGATCTCTTTGACGCGCTCGAAGACCGAGCCCAGCATGGTGTTCAGGACGATGAGCGAGGCGATGATGATCGGGAAGACGATCAGCTCCATGCCGCGCCCGCTGGTGGTGGCGATCGAGGAGTAGCGCTTGATCTCGCCGCGAAGGCGCGGGTCCGGGCTATTGGCGTCCTTGATAGTGCCGGCGTAGAGGTTGAGCCCGAGCCTGTGCATGAGCGGATCGAGGCGCGCGAGCACCTGCTTGGGATCGCCGAAGTCGATGGCGATCGACCGCAGTTCGGCGCGCCGATTGAGCGCGGCGCTGAAGGGAATGAAGAAGACCTGGTCCGGCTCCAGGTGGGTGTACTCCTTGAAGCCCTGGTCGCCGCCGCCCTTGCCGCCGCTTCCGCGCGACAGCTTGTTCATCGCGATGAAGTCGACCGGCGTGATGACTTCGTTATCCAGGTCGGCGTACTCTTTGAGCCGCTGCGAGTCGAGCACGCCGATCACGGTGTACTCCTCGCTGCTGTAGATGATCTTGGCACGGCCGATATCGGCATTCTCGATGCGGAGCGCATTGGCGATGGTATCGGGCAGGATCACCACCCGGTCGTCGCCAGGCTGGAACCAGCGGCCGAGGCGCTTGCCCTTGTCGTCCGTGGTGAGCGCTTCGTCCGGGTGCGTCAGCTTGGTCTCCTGCGGCGCGAGCCCGACCATCGCCTTGGCTTCATACTGCCGATCGGCGCGATGGAGGGTCAGGAAGGACTGCTCGCCCATCTGGGTTCCGAAGAACCAGGCGCGCGGGGCGACGGCATGATCCCGGCCGAATTCGTCGGAGAGCAGGCGATAAGCGGGCTCCTGAAGCTGATCCCACTGCGCGGTGCGGATCATGATGCCGTTGTAGCGCGGCCCATGGTCGCTCGGCGCGGGCACTTCGTTGAACCGGATGGTCTGCACCACCGAAGTAAAGGAGAGGAC
>JAYTEU010000673.1:0-4955 GCA_043734985.1 Chthonomonadaceae bacterium | reverse complement strand
AGGATAATCAACAGGAAAGGTGTTCTGGAACTCGACCAAATTGCTCTGATTGGATGCATTTTCTGCAAAAAACGTGCAATTATGTCGGTGTTTATGGGCGCAGTTAGGTCCGAACCGGCGCAATTACGGGGTTTGGGATTAATTAGTTTGTTGTGGTGGGTGGCTTTTCAGAGACTTCCGACATAATAAATCAACTGACCGAACAAGAAGTGCGCCCTAAAGAACGATCTCGATTGGGCGAACGTGTGTAACCAATCGAACATTGTGGCGATTGTAGATCGGATGGGATGGACGGATGCTTGGTATGGCTATGTTATCTCTGGCGATATGGCTGTGGCTCTGGCTGGGGCACGCCGCCTTCTGGAAGATTGACCTGGGGGACGCGCCTCCTGAGCCGCACGTCTGGCCGGAGGTCGTCGCGGTGATTCCGGCCCGCGATGAGGAGGAGGGGATCGCGGAGACTCTGCGATCGCTCTGGTCGCAGGACTATCCGACTCCGATTCGGGTCGTGCTCGTAGACGACCATTGCGAGGATCGGACCGTGAAGTTTGCGCGGGAGACTGCTGCCGCAATGGGCCGGGCACAGTCGCTCGAAGTCATCCCGGCGGAGGCGCTGCCAATAGGCTGGACCGGCAAGGTCTGGGCAATGAATCAGGGGGTTACGCGCGGAGTTCCCGCAGACGATCCGGCGCGGTACATTCTCTTCAGCGATGCGGACATCTCACACGGCGCAAGTTCGGTTCGAGAACTGGTGTGCCGGGCGGAGGCGGACGACTGCGATCTCGCCTCGTTCATGGTCAGGCTTCAGTGCGAAAGCTTTGCCGAGCGCCTGATGATCCCGGCGTTCGTCTTCTTCTTCAAGATGCTCTACCCGTTCCGCAAGGTAAACGACTCCACGGATTCGCTCGCCGGCGCGGCGGGCGGGACCATGCTGGCGCGGCGCACGGCCCTGGAGCGAATCGGAGGTCTCGCGTCCATTCGCAATGAGTTGATCGACGACTGCGGTCTAGCACGCGAGATCAAGCGCGGCGGGCACCGAATCTGGCTGGGGCTAAGTGAGACATCCATCAGCACGCGACGCTACGGGCGCTTCTCCGAGATCCTCCACACGATCGCCCGCACCGCCTACACGCAACTGGGCTATAACCCGCTGCGACTGCTCGGCTGCGTGTTCGGCCTCACCCTCGTCTACCTTGCGCCGCCTCTCCTGCTCCTCGCGAGCGGACGGACGGCCCTGACTGCCGCCCTCGCCTGGCTGATCATGGCTTCACTCTACGCGCCGATGGTTCGCTTCTACCGCCAATCCCAGCTTTGGACCTTACTGCTTCCGGTGACGGCCGTACTCTACCTGGTCGCCACCGTGCTCTCCGCCTGGCGGCATCACATGGGCAAGGGCGGGCAGTGGAAGGGCCGCAGCCAAACACACCCACGCTGAGTTCAAATTTCCCAATCTTCCAATTGGAGTCCTGGCACTCGAATAAATTCTCGCGTGTTGTGGGTAACCAGTATCAAATTGTGCACGAGTGCCACTGCCGCGATTTGAAGGTCGTACGGCCCGATTGGAGTACCACTGAGTTCAAGTTTGCGCCGGATTTCGCCGTAGTTTTCTGCAGCCTGCGAATCGAATGGAACGGCCGGAAAGGGCGAGAGAAACACTCGTAGAGTGGGTGCATTTGCAGCAAACTGACCGCCTCGGTGCGTGCCATACCAAAGCTCTGCCGCAACGATATCGCAGATCGCAATATCGTCCGGGCCTATGGAGCCGAACTTTGCGACAATGCCCGCATGCTTGTTGCGGAGGAAGTTAATGCAAACGTTGGTGTCCGGCAGGTAGATCATTCATCCCAGGCTCTACGATCGAAGGCGCCTTGTTCACCGCGCTCCAATTCCCCATGCCAGCGACCGGCGGTTGCTTCGAAGAATCCCTTCGGCCATTCCTTGCCGAAAGCCTTGTGATCCAACAGATTTGCGGCAACTGGGGTCACAACTAATCGACCTTCAATCTCAGTCTCGGGCAAACCGGTAGGCACATCGAGATGAAGAACGCCATCAACACCGGTAACCGCTTTTATCTCTATCGTAACCACTGGTTTCACCTCCCGACCAAACAGCTTTAAGCGCCCGGCCATTCTGCGCCATCGCGTAGAGCGCGACCATTCTACATTATAGCACTTCTGATTCGCGCGAACCACCGGCAGATCATGGCAGCAGTCTACGCGCCAATCGGAATGGTCCAGTTCTGCCGCCACTTGCCGCTCTGGGCGCTGCTGCTTCCGGTCACCGCCCTGCTCTATCTGGTGGCCACGGTCCTCTCGGCCTGGCGCCATCATCGCGGCCGGGGCGGGCAGTGGAAGGGCCGCAGCCGGTAGTAGCCACCGGCGCTAACATGCCGTATTGCCGACCATCCATAATATTCGGACCGACACAAGCCTACGAATCCGATGCGCCAACTCTAATTCCGCGCACCGCGCGTACGCTAAACTGGTATAATCCAAAAATGGAGACTGAAACCATAACCAGGGAGCGTGTCGAGGCCGAGATCAACCGCCTGGCAGAGGAATATCGATCCATGTGCCTATGGTCCACGCCTCGCGAATATCTCTCCGCTACAGATGAACAGCGGTTCGCGACGCTAAGCGATATTGAGCGATACGGCGATCGAGAGGCGTTTAAGAGAGCGAGGGAGCTTCGGGAATGGCTCTTACGAGTTTCCAAAAGCGGGTAGCAAATATTATCGCCGACAACCGCCGCAGATCGGGTGAGAGCTATGTTGCGGGTGGAGCCGCTCTTAACGCCCTTATCGGCGCACCAAGGGTGTCGGAAGATTTAGACATCTTCCACGATACGGAGGAAGCCGTACACGTAGAGTTTGAAAAGGATCGGGCTGAACTGCTGACTGCTCAGTTCACCGTGACGGTCAAAAGACAGTGGGAGACCTTTATCGAAGCCCTTGTCGAATCGCATGGCGAGAGTACCGAGTTACAATGGGCGTTCGACAGCGCCTACCGGTTTTTCCCGTTGATGGACCATGATGAACTGGGTCTCACACTACACCCGTTTGATCTCGCAACCAACAAAGTTCTCGCCCTGGTTGGCCGCGCAGTACCTCGCGATTGGGTGGATGTAATCGAGTGCGATTCAAGGCTACAGCCTCTTGGATACCTCGCCTGGGCGGCAGCGGGAAAGGATCCGGGTCTCAACCCCACTTTCATCCTGGACCAAGCGGCACGCTCCGGGAGGTATACGGAGGTCGAGCTGGCGAGGGTCACGTTTGACGGCGACCGGCCCACCGCTGCTGCACTTTCTCAGCAATGGAAGCGCGTTCTCGCCGAGGCCGGAAATGTCGTTGCCGGGCTTCCATGGCAAGAGACCGGCAAATGTGTTCTCGATCGAAGCGGGAACTTACTGCGACTCAGCGCGTCGTCTCTCTTGAACGCCATTGAGCGCGGAGACGCCCGATTCCATGAAGGCTCTCTGCGCGGAGCTTACCCCAAAATCGCCCGGTAACGAACGGATTTCTACAATAACCTGTCAATGAACCAGCGGGCAAAAGTGGAGATTGCTTAGATGGCATCGCTCTATTTGCCGATGCTCCGGTTCTACCGCAAGTCGCCGCTTTGGGCGCTGCTGCTTCCGGTCACCGCCCTGCTCTATCTGGCCGCCACTGTTCTCTCCGCCTGGCGGCGCCATCTCGGCCGGGGCAGACAGTGGAAACGCCCCAGCCAACCAAGCGAAGGCTGAACCAACTTCGCTTCCCTTTCAGACGTGCGGTAAAAATTGCCATTCCTGCTCCCATGTGTCATGATGGACTTACGGATCAGGCGCGGGGCAGCGGCGAACGCTGTGGTCACGCTGACGGATTGGTTTCGTATCACCGAGGTGCACCACGCTGATAACCAGAAATGGAGCGACATGCCATGCGCATTGACAAATATTTAACAACGTTAGACCGACCCCTCAGGTTGACCCTCCTGCTTATCGCGGCAGGCGCGGTCGCTACGACGGCAGGGGCGCTGGGTCAGGCCGGACTGAAGCTGTTCATCGCGGGCAAAACGGCATCTTCGGATATTCGCATCATCGACGGACGGCCCTACGTTCCTCTGGCGGACATGGCAAAGGCCATGAACGGCTCAGCCGTCAAGCACAAAGGTGGCGGCTACGAGATCACATTGGGCGGCGTCGATACTACCACGCCAGAGGCAGGCACGGTTGCGGGCGGGGCAAACGAGGTTCGCGGTACGCGGGGTAAGATCGGCCAGGTGCTCTTCAATGGCAAGTGGCGCTTCTCCGTGCTTGGCGTCGACCATGCGGCGAGCTATGACAGCCAGTTCCTGCCGGAAAAGCGCGCGTTCACGCCTGCCGGGGACTCGGACGAACTGGTAATCGTGCGATGCAGAATGAAGAATGGACAGAACGCTACCCAGGTGGCGATGCTAAGTCAGATTCATCCGCACCATACCGCTCTGGCGGACAATCAGGGTCAGTCCTACGCCCCCTTCGACTATGACAAGCGAGGAGGCCATACCGACGAGGGACCCACCATGCTCCCGGGCTCGCAGACGGAGTTCGCCATCCTGTTCAGCGTACCCAAAGGCACGGCTCTGAAGGACCTGGTATTCTCCGTGCAGAATGTCGAAGAAGCCCCCGACGGCGGCACCGATGTGCGCATCACGCTGGCTGAGTAGGGTGCAAGTGTAAGAGTGTGTGCAAAAAACGCCCCCTGACCCCCAATCTTGGGGGAACCAGCGGTTGCGTAGCGCTACGGCTCCCTCAAGATTGGGGGCCGGGGAGGCTCTTTTTGCACACACTCTAAGTCCGCGCGAATCAATTGTTAGCGCGCAAAACCGTTGGGCTGGTATCGTGCGTAGGGGGCAGATCTCGTATCTGCCCCAAATGGTCAGCCCAACGGTTTTGCGCAGCAACAATCTATTTGGGCATTACCGACCGTTTCTGCT
>JAYTEU010000672.1:0-8549 GCA_043734985.1 Chthonomonadaceae bacterium | reverse complement strand
AGCGCCGCCAGCCGATCGGACTTAGATGCGCCGGCCGCCTCCATCTCCGACTGTTCGGCAATGGCGGTCGCCTGCAAGGCGCGCCCGGTCTGTTCGGGGTCTGGCGAGGAGTGTTGGTCGCTCATGGATGTAGTAGCAGCACAGTGGGGAGCGCAGCGGTCAGCCGTGCGTGTACGGCGCTTAGGCTCTCAGGGATAACGCGAACATCGGCCATGACCGGCATAAAGTTGGTGTCGCCGTTCCAGCGCGGCACGATGTGCCAGTGGAGATGGTCGGCGATGCCCGCTCCGGCCACCCTGCCCATATTCACGCCGAGATTGAAGCCGTCCGGTTTGAATGCGGCACGCAACAGCGCAATTCCCAGCCGGGTGAGGCGCATAACGTCCAGCATCTCCGGGTCCGTGTAATCTCCCATTTCCGCGGTATGACGGTAAGGCACTACCATGAGGTGGCCGTTGCTGTAGGGAAACGCGTTCAGGATGATATAGGCATGCTCCGACCTGTGTACGATCAGGTGTTCCGCGTCTTGTTCCCTGCCGGCGACAGGGAAGTCGCAGAAGATGCAGCCAACCGCCTTATCGGCCGATTCGATATATTGCAGACGCCACGGCGCCCAAAGTTGCTCCGTCATACTCCCACACTTTCAAAAGGAATTGCCTCAAATTTGCGCCATATCACATAGGGTGGGGGCGTGGGATTGTCCGAGCGACCCCGGGCCTCCCCGGCCAGCCCTGGCCAGCCCCGAAGACTTTCGGGGACCTGTCCCGGCTATGTGCGTAGTCCCGGCCTGCCCTCCCCGGCACGTAACCGGGACTTCGCGGTTATGTGCCGGGGTTACGTGCCGGGGTCGGGAGACTTTCGGGGAAATCCTCGCCTGGTGACTACAAAATCGCCCAATGGACACCCGGCCTGCGCGGGCTCTGTTTCCAGTCCACGAAGGTCGGGTGCCCTCCGGGCGATAACGTTTTCAAGAGCCGCGGACTTCAGTCCCACGGGTGCGGCGCTAATTGGTTAAATTAGTGCCGCCGTTCCGCTCGCCAATCTCCCGGCTGCGCTTATTGCGGCTGAAACGCCGCGGCGCGGATGTCGTGAACGCGCGGGTCGCGCTCTGCCCGGCGGATCGGAAGGTAGTTCCAGTAGTATTGGTGCCTCTCCGATTTCCACCCCGCATAGATTTCGGGCCAGCCCACTTGCCCGTGATGCGGCAGCAGGGAATCCGCCGCCACCGGGTGCGAAAGCGGCTGGTAGCGATAATCTACCGAGAGCCGTATGTGGTCCGGCGAAAGGTTCGGCAGCGCCTTATGCACGACCAGGCTATGAAAAACGATTGCGTCGCCGAGGCCGAAATCCCCACCGACCCACTTGTGCGGCAGCTCTTCCGTATCGATCCCGACGCCTCCCGCTCCGTAGGCGCGATGGACCGGCAGGATGCCTCCTCGGTGTGAACCGGAGAGCACAGCCAGGCTGCCCAGCGCCTGTGGACATTCGCCGAGCGGTATCCACGCAGTATAAGTCTCCTCAGTCCCCTGCACGTGTACGTAGTCCTGGTGGGACGGCGTGGTATGCAGCGTATTTTGCGGAAAGATGATACGCGCGATGTTACGCGGATGGGCCAGAACCGGCTCGCCGAACAGCCTTTCGAGCATGCCGATCAGTTCCGGCGCTTGCGCAAGCGTATGAAACGCCTCCCCATGCTGCACCCGATTGTACACGGCCATAAACTCCGGCTGAGGCTCAATCCAGGACACTCCCGGCGCGACAACTCCCTCATCGGCCTCGCTCCCGTTTGCCAGCCAGCCGGCCTCCGCGCAGCGCGCCAGTATCTCGCTCCGTGCCGCGAGTATTGATTCCGAGGGTATCAGGGCACGGAAGAAGAGATAGCCGGCCTCCTCCATGCGAGCCCTGAGTGCGTCTCCGTCATCAATCAGATCGTTCGATATCTCAAATGGAGCATCAAGCCCCAGCGCCAGGTCAGGATCGGTTTGCGTCATTGTATCGTTTCCCCTTCCCTTTTTGCCAGTTTAGCAGACCAATGCGCCGCCGTCAAGAGGTACTCTATTCGCAAGTGTGAGGCGCGCGCATACGCTGACTAAGGGAACGGAGGACCACTTGAGCAGGCTAACAGGGAAAGTGGCGATTGTCACGGGTTCGTCACGGGGAATCGGTGCGGCAATTGCGCGGCGGCTGTCGGCGGATGGCGCGATCGTGATTGTGACGTATGCCCGACAGGAAGAGGCGGCGCTGTCGGTCGCGCGGGATATAGAAGCGCGGGGTGGGGAGGTGGAGACCGTTCGGGCCGACATGTCCGACCTGGACGCCGTGCGCGCGCTGTTCGCCGAGACATTGGGCAACTTCGGGCGGCTCGATATCCTAGTGAACAATGCGGGAGTGGGCGAGTTCCTCACCCTCGACAAGATCGACGAAGCGCACTACAGCCGGATCTTCGATATCAACGTGCGCGGTCCGCTGATCGCGATGCAGGAGGCCGCCAGGGTGATGTCCAGCCCCGGACGCATAATCAACATCAGCTCCGGCGCGGCTCAGGCGGCTCCGGCAGGGATGTCCGTATATGCGGCGAGCAAGGCGGCGCTGGAGGCGATGACCCGAAGCATCGCCGGGGAGCTGGGGCCGAAAGGTATCACGGTCAACGCGATCTCTCCGGGGCTGACGCAGACGGACATGCTTGAAGAGAACGTTCCGGAAGCCGCGCGGCAGTACATGGTACAGAATACGGCACTGGGCAGGCTGGGGACGCCGGAGGATATCGCCGACGCAGTCGCTTTCCTCGCCTCCAACGACGCGCGCTGGATCACCGGCCAGGTCATCGGCGTGAGTGGAGGATTGCGGTAGCACGGCGCTTCATAAATATGCGAGCCGGATTTAAACGGCTGAATACCGACACGCGCTCTTTCTCCGGTGTCCGATCGAACAGATGGGCGTACCAGATCGCTCTTCCTGAACGAGACACTTTGCAAGGAGAGTGCAACGCGCTGTTGGCCTATTTGAACGGCATTAGGGCTAGTACCTGATGGACGGAGGTACGGCGGTAGTTCTTTCATCTTCCTGTCGTCTGAAACTACCACTGTACTTCGTTCCATCAGGTACTAGACTAGGGCCGCTTCGGGGTCTTTGGTCTTGCAGGCCGGAGTTCGATCGGCGCTTCGCTGCCCGTATAGATGCTTCTGCCATCGTCTAAAATGGTTCTGCCGATCATAAGGTGCTTGCCATCAAGTAAAAATATCTCATCTTTGTCGACATCGAGTAGATCGGCACGCAAATAGCCGGTCATTACATTATAAGGCGTCGTGGGAATGATCGTCGGATTATTGCCGCACAGATCCGACAGTGCGTTGATAACCAGGCAGACTAACAGCGATTCTGTCTGGGATCCCGTCAGCCGCTTAATGGCGAGCTCCTTGCCATCCAAAACTCCGGGCAGTGTTGATTCAAATAGCTGATTCTGCTGACGTTTTATCATCGGCGGCATCTTCCACCGGACTCGTGCCAGCATCTCCTGGCGCCTCAATGGGTGATCTGCGCGGTCCCGCTCATAAACTTGGAGCTCGTCTTGTCTCTCAATGAGCGGTAGGTCGTCAACAGGAACTCCGATGCCTAGGTAGCAGCGGAAGTCTCTCGGCAGCGCCGATTGTATGGCTAGACCGATTTCAGCAACTGTCTGCGGTTTCTTGATTATGGGGCGCATTATCAGCAGATGGTTCTCTTTTACCTCTGCCCAACGCCAGTCGTTCAACTCTGAAAGCGAGTTTAGCGCATTCGCTACGCTTACATCTTTCATTTGAACGATCAGTTTCCGGTCCCGCAAATATTCACTGGCCTCGATGCGCAATCCCGTCGCCGCCGAGAGTGACTTAGTAACTTTCTCCAGTGTTGTCGTGCCGAGTAACAGATTTACCCTAGTGTTCAGCCGAGCTGCCATATCGGCGGTGGAGACACTTTGCGGCCAAGCTGCCACAGACAGCAGCATGCAAAGCATAAAGGTTATTCCGGGCAGCGTCATGCGGCCGATACCAATGAAATTTATCTTAACGTTCAAGACTTTGCCTCCACGCTGCGGCATCCGTGGTAAACCAGATGGTTTGAACCTTCTCTATACCCCGTACGTGATACACGTAGAAGAAACCGAGCTGCGTGGGAGTGCCGGCTCGAGCGGGAGGAAGCCCGTCTCGCTTCCGGTAAAATGTCGGATATTCCCGCAATTGGAGATACGCATGTGGGAGATCGTTAAGCGCGTTTGAAAGAGCGCTCCATATGGAATAGACTGGCTCGAAGGTTCCATTGCAGCGATATTGCGCAAGCACCTGGCGCTGTTCCACGGATAAGTCTTTTCCATAGAATACTGCGCCGCCGCGAATTGCGGCGCCCTGCTCGGGTGTCAGCGAATTGAGGATCCGAGCGATGTGGTCTTCCACTGGCACTGGGCTCAGATCGTATGGCAGCGCGCCAAGCACAAGAAGCATGTCTGCGGCCATTTGCCGCAATTCGGGCAGATTCATTTGAGGGAGCTCGTCGGGGTTGGTCCTAAAACGTTTGTTCATGAGAATGGAGCCGCGTTTGCTCAGTCTCCATGAATAGTCAAATGCGTCGCCAATTCGATCGAGCGCCATTTTGAGTGAGCCTTTGAATTCGATGTCAGCGCCTGAATTCAGAGGCTCGTCGTCTACTAATATGCTTTTTCCGATCCTCTGAGACAAATCTGCGACAACGGCGCTAAGAGACTGTTTCCGGTAAGAAAGAGATATTTGCCGTGCCTCGAACTCCGCGGGAAGTGGCGGTGTTTGCGCCAAAGACCTATACGGCTGAAGTAGGCAAATGAGGACCAAGCTCGTAAACAGTACAGAATGCATTGTTGTCCCGACAGTATTTGGAACCATGGCGGAAACCTCTCAAATAGTTGCGGGTACGCACTTTTCGGTTGTGCTCACCCGCAACCGATTGCAATTGTAGTGGCTTGGGCGAATTTACCCTGCTGTGCGAATACTGGTTATCAGCATGCCCATAATTGAGCGTTTACAATCGCTTTGTCGTACCTCGACAGGTCTCAAAGATTAATGTCGACGCGAGCGGCAGCAGTTGAATTGCCCGTAGCTTTTGCATGAATCTGGGCAAGTAGACGGACGGAACTCACACCGCCCGTGGCGACCATGAATACAGTTGGCGGCATGGATTTGCCGTATTGCGGGGGGGCCGAGCCGGCGAAGAGGGTAGCGCCGGTATTTATGTTACTGGCCGCCGTGGAACCTGTATACTTAGGACTTTCGCCTGGAATTGATGCTGATGTCGTAAAATATGCCACGCTGGTTTATGAATAAACGACAGTATATCGAATATCTCATCGCCACCCCTGGCAACTACACCTGTACCAACCTTGCCAATCATCTCCAAGGGGAGCAGTCCGTCAGTCACGACGCCATCACCGACTATTTACGAAGAGAAAAACTCACCCCGCGTGGACTGTGGGAAGTCGTCGCTCCGTTAATTGAGAACACACCGGAAGCCTATCTGATTTTCGACGACAGTGTCCAAGACAAACGCTACAGCAAAAAGATCGAAATGGTCAAGCGTCAGTACAGCGGTGCAGCAGGTGGCCTGGTTGACGGGATTGGGATCGTCAACCTCCTGCATACCTCAGGAAAGGAAAACGACTTCTTTCCGATTGACTATCGCATTTACCATATCGAAGGCGATGGCAAGACCAAAAACGATCACTTTCGCGAGATGCTATTGCGCGCAAAGAGCGACAAAGGCATCAAAGCGCGTACCGCTCTCTTTGACTCCTGGTATGCAGGCGTGGACAATTTGAAACTGCTCCACCGCCTTGAGATGTTTTTCGTTACCACGCTCAAGTCCAACCGGATGGTTAGTCTTTCCAAAGAGACAGGATACGTTCATCTTCAGCAGATAGAGTGGACCCCCGAGCAATTGGAATTAGGTCTGCTCGTCAAACTCAAAGAACTTGCGTTTCTGGTTCGTCTGTTCAAGATAGTCGCCAAAAACGGGGACATTGAATGGGTTATTACCAATCTTGCTCCCAAGGCAAAGAAGGATGACGCCCAGACTCCGATTACCACGCAGGACGTTCAAGATGCGAACGCCGTGCGCTGGCAAATCGAGCAGATGCATCGCGAACTCAAGCAATTAGTCGGTACAGAAAAGTGTCAGTGTCGAAAAGCGCGCTCACAGCGCAATCACTTATCTTGTTGTTACCATGCCTGGCTCGCACTCAGGATGAGAGCGCGGCAAGCAAAAGCCTCCTTGTATGAGGCTAAATCCAATTTGCTCAGGGACTTTCTTATGGCGGAACTACGAAAGCCAACCATCGGCGCATACGGGATACCCTGAGCGAAAGCCCTAAATATAAAAGATGCCGTTCAAGATCTCGCGATAGGAATAGAGGCGTGTGCGCCCATTGCGTCCATCTTCGCGGGCTACGGCGGGGAAGAACGGCTCTAAAATCTGCCATTGTTCTTCCGTTAAATCCGTGGAGTAGGCTTTGCGTTCCATAAGCCAAAGTCTACCCGGAAACCAAGGAAATACTTTTTCAATACGCTCTTACCGATCAGTGTGCGTTATGCCGTCAGGCAGTAACACTAAGCGTTTCGATATGCTCCTAATTCAAGAGCAACGGAGAAAAATTCATGAGTGTCGCTCGATACTATTGCCAAGTCGTGTAACTCATTCTTGCCATGCTGCCAACCTGTTCCGCCAAAGGCTACAATTGCCAATGTATTGCTTCGAAGAGGTCTTGTCAATGGGTGTGCATAAATTTTTCATGCTTTCTGCCTTCACGCTTATCGGCAATGTGTAGGCCGTCCGCAGAATCTTAAACTCGTTGGGGAAGGTTGAAATGGTTTAGGGTCTGCGACTCTTAATCGCGTCTTGTTTCGCTGGTTAGACTGTCAGTCTGCTATCTTTATGGTACAGTCCGGCCGGCACATGTGGCAATAGATGCGAGAGCTTTAGTAGCGGTGAATACACCAAAAGGAGTAACTGTTTGATTATTATGGGAATCGATCCCGGCACGGCGACGACCGGATACGGAGTTGTGGAGAAGCAGGGGAACAAGGTCACGTACGTCACCTGCGGCGCGATCCTTACCGACAAGAGCGTGGCCATGCCGGACCGCCTGCTGACGATCTACACCCAGCTAAACCGGCTGCTGGATGTTCACGAGCCCGACGTAGTCGTAACAGAGCAGCTCTTTTTCAGCAACAATGTGACCACTGCTATGCAGGTCGGCAGAACCGTGGGCGTAATCCTATTAACTGCGGCCCAGCGCGGCCTGCCGTGGGTAGAGTACCGTCCGATGGAGGTCAAGATGGCGGTCGTGGGCTACGGCGCGGCGGACAAGAAGCAGGTCCAATACATGGTGAAGCAGCTCCTCAACCTGGAAAAGACGCCCAAGCCCGACGACGCGGCGGACGCGCTCGCCATCGCCATCTGCCACGCCAACTCGGCGCACATGCAGGCACTGGGCGGCAGATAAACCATCGCAAGATTATCCCTCGCAATAAATCCGCACGGCCGATTTCCATGACGGCAGACGGCGCGGGTTGATCGATATCTAAAGTTCCCGTACTTCCGGTCAGGTCGCGAAATAACCTCGGTATCCCGCGCGTAATCAACCTTAACGGCCGCTCGGCTGGAGCAGAATTGGGCGAAGGGGAGAAACGAGATGATCCTGAGTATTGAATGCCGGTGGCAATATCGGCAAGGAATTGGTTCGCGAACTGACCGGTAAGACTGCGGATTTCGTGGCAGGCTATCGGTCGCAGAAGCACGTAGACACTGCCGAGCAGGAAGGTTTGAAGGCGGTCATAGCGGATTATTCACGGCCCGAGACACTTCGAAGCGCCATGGAGGGCGTCGAGAGCATATTTATTGTCACGCCGCCCGCGCCGAACCTGGAGGAGTTGGAGGGCAACGCGGTCGATGCGGCGCAGGCGGTAGGCGTGAAACATATAGTGAAGCTATCCGTGTGGTGCGCGGAGCAAGGCGAGTTCCTATTCGCGGAGCCGCACGGCGCAATCGAGAAACAAATTAAGGCGAGTGGCATTCCGTTCACGTTCCTGCGGCCCACGGGCTTCATGCAGAACATGCTGGCAAACGCGCCGACGATCGAGGCGCAGGGAGCGTTCTACGCGCCCGCCGGTCCTGCTCGCGTGGCGGAGATCGACTTTCGTGACGTAGCCCGAGTCGCAGTCGTGACTCTTCTGGAGAACGGACACGCCGGCAAAGCCTACGAGCTTAGCGGCCCGGAGGCGATGTCGCATTCGGAGCGCGCCGAGGTTCTATCGAAGGTACTGGGCAAAAAGATCGAATACGTATCTCCCACCGATGCGGAGTGGAAAGCCATGGTGCTGGGCTTCGGCGTCCCGGAGTGGCAGGCCGATGGAGTAATCGACCTGCTCCACTACTACAAGGCCGGCAAATCCCAGCGCGTATCGCCCTCGGTCGAAGACGTCACCGGTGCAAAGCCGATAGACTACCGCCAATTCGTCCAGGACTATGCGGACGCCTTTCGGTAACCA
>JAYTEU010000671.1:0-6031 GCA_043734985.1 Chthonomonadaceae bacterium | reverse complement strand
CATTATCGCGAAGTCGGGAATAAGGCCGACGAGCCAGAACAGAACGGAGACGGTCAAGTATGTTGAAACGGCAAAAACGTCCCAGATCAGCGGGCTTCGAAACTGCGGCCACAATCCGAGAATATTGGGCCCGATGGGCGCCAGCCAATAAAACGCGACCCAGGGGCGACCGGTGTGCAGTAACGGGTACAGTCCGGCGCACATGACGGCAAAGAGGGTCATCGCCTCCGCGAAGCGGTTGATCGAGTTCCGCCACTTCTGCCGGACCAGCAGCAGGATCGCGGAGATAAGTGTTCCCGCGTGTCCGATACCGATCCACCAGACGAAGTTAATAATGTCGAATCCCCAGCCGACAGGTACGTTGATACCCCAGATACCGACGCCCTTATAGAGCAGCCAGGATATCGAGGCCATCAGAACATTGGCGCCGAGGAAGCCCACCGCCAACACCAGGTAAAACTGTCGCGGATGTTTGCTGTTCTTAAAGACGATCGAAGTAATCTGCTCGTCGAGCGTGGCGTAAGTCGGCTGCCCCTCGACGAAGCGTCCTTCTTCCTTCGCTGCGTTTTCGCTTGACACGCTCTTACTCCCTCTTCGTCGCAGACGCCGTGGCGAGCTCCGGGTTCGGATTCTGCAGTCTCGCCAGATAGGTCGTTCGTGGACGGGTATTCAAATCGGCGAGCAGAGTATAATCGTGCGGCTCCGCTTTCAGCCTGGAAACCGCGCTGTTCTTGTCCGCAAGGTTGCCGAAAACTATCGCATTGGTAGGACACGACTGCTGGCAAGCCGTCACGACTTCGCCGTCGCGGATCTCTCGCTCTTCTTTCTTTGCGTCTATTCGCGCCGCGTTGATGCGCTGAACGCAGTAGGTACATTTCTCCATAATGCCGCGGCCACGAATGGTGACGTCCGGATTAGCCGAAAGCTTTAGGACCGGCACGTCGTAGTTCGTGGTCATTTTGGACGGCTCCGGCTGGCCCGCCACATACTTGTAGAAGTTAAATCGGCGAACCTTGTACGGGCAGTTGTTCGAACAGTACTTCGTTCCCACGCAGCGATTGTATATCTGCATGTTCAGCCCCTCTTTGCTGTGGACTGTCGCCGCGACCGGGCATACCGGTTCGCACGGGGCCAGCTCACAGTGCATACAGGGCACCGGCTCGAAGAACGAGGCCGGGTTAGTGTAATCGCCGCGGTAATAGGTATCGATGCGCAGCCAGAGCATATCACGTCCACGCTGAACCTGATCCTTGCCGACGATCGGGATGTTGTTCTCTGATTGGCACGCCATGACGCATGCGTTACACCCGATGCAGACATTGTTGTCGATCGACATGCCCCAGGCGTACGCTCCGAAGCCCTCGTACTTGTGCTCTGTGGCAGCGGCATTACGGTACAGGGAGGCCTGCTTATCCGGATTGTCGGGGTCCATCGGATTGACCGCCGTCTCATCCTTCTCCATCTTCTTGGTGGCCGCGAACTCTTCGATCGGCAGCACGCGGATCAACTCTTCCGTTTTGTGGTCCGTTGCATCGATCGTGTGGAACTCGCGAACATGCGCGAGCGAGTAGGTGCCGCCGGTAAATACAGGGGGCAGTACTCCCGTCGCCATGTGCATCGCACCGGTTGTACGCAATTTGTACGCGTTGAAGCCTGCGCCATTCGCCAGATTGCCTCCGTGCGTTCGGCCATATCCAAGGTGCAGAACGATCGTCTCGTCCGCTAATCCTGGAACTACGGTAACTGCGGCGTCGAGCTTGCTCGGCCCAACGGTGATCGAAATAACCTTGTCGTTCGCCTCGAATGCGCGCTCGGGATTGCCCTTTGGCGCGAGATTGAGTGCAAAAGCTGTACTGGGACTGATCAGCGCAGCGTTGTCCCATGCGAGCTTTGTGATCGGCCTTGGAAGTTCCATCAGCCAACCGTTGTTTGCGAAGCGACCATCGTACACGTTGGGATCGGCGGGGAACACGATATCCATGGCGGTCGGAGCCGCGCTTGCTGTGACCGTAGTCGCTTTCGCTAAGTCGAGGGTAGGCGTGATAGGCTTGGCGGCTGATCCCTTGAAAAGTCCGTCGTGCAGTACGGTTTGGAATTGTCGTTCAAACTGCGTTTCGGACAGGCCCATCCAGCCCGGCGCCAGGGCCGTGGCCGCGGTATTCCCGGATCGGCTCCAGAACTCCCGAAGAATATCGTAGCCGGCGCGGATACCTCCGAAAGCGGTCTTATCCGTTTCACCTGGATCTGGTACAAAGATGGAGAGGACTTCGTTTGCCGAGCGCCCGTGATACAACGGCGCTATTAGCGGCTGGACAATCGAAACGGTGCCGTCGTAAGCGCGAGCGTCACCCCAGGCTTCGAGCGGATGAGTCTCAGGCAGGTGCCAGTGGCAGAGGGCGGAGGTCTCGTCCTCGTAGAGGCTGAGATGGGTTCGGCTCGGCACTCGAAGCAGCTCTTCCGCAAAGTTGAGATCAGCGGGGGCGTTGTACACTGGATTGCCGCCGATGACCAGCAGCATCGACACAATGCCTGCTCGCATGTCGGTCACCAACTGCTGAAGCGAGCTAAGCTGGTTTTCGGGAGTATCCTCAATAGACGCAGTATAGTTGACAGTCTGGCCCACATTTCCAAGTGCGGCGTTCATAGCGTGAGCCAGGGCATGGACCGCGGGCGACTGATCGTCGCCCGCAATAATCAGCGTGGTTCCCTTCGCGGCTGACTGCAAATCCTTTGCGCAGGCATCGATCCAGGCAGCAGGAACGGATGCGGGCAGAGCAGGCGGAGTGATCGCCGCGCCGTTCACCAGCCGCCCGGCAAGAGCTTGCGCTACAAACTCGATATGCGCCGGGCGTATCGGCAGGCGATGGTCCGCCATAGCGCCGGTAATGGAGTAGTTGCTCTCGACGACGTATAGCCGGTTCATCGCGAGGTTCAGCGGCTGCCCTGCGCCGCGATCTTCCGTGCGAATACGTCGTTTGTTCGTGAAGTCGCGGCTGTAGCGCACGTTTCCCGGCATGCCCTGAAGGAAATCCGCGCTCAGAGACACTATTCGGTCTGCCTTAGTGAAATCGTAGATCGTGTTGACGGCCGCACCGAACGCCAGGCGCGCGCCTTCCCGAACATTATCCCGGCCGCAAGGCTCGTACTGGTGCCACTTGGCGTCCGGATACTGCTTGAGCGCCTGGTGGATCTGGTCCGCGAGAGTGGGAGAAGTCACGGTCTCGGTTAGAATGCGGAGGCCGACGCCCTTGTTCGTCTGGAGATTCGCGCGCGTCTCATGTGTGAAATCTTCCCAGGTACTGATCTGGCCCAGGTGCTGCACGGTCTGCGAGCGGTCGGGATCATACATCCCAAGAATCTGGGCCTGCGTCACGGCGTCGAGCGCACCCATGCTCGCGGGATGGTCCGGATTACCTTCGAACTTTGTCGGCCGTCCTTCGTGACTGGTAACAAGCACGCCGGTCGCATATCCGCTAAGCGATATCGAAGTGGCGTAAAACATGGGCTTGCCGGGAATCAGGTCTTCCGGCTGCTCCACGTAGGGAACGATCTTCTTCTGGGGAAGGTAGCGGCAGCCGGAAAGTCCCGCTAGCGCAAGCGACGCGCCCGTCATCAGTAGAAACTGCCGGCGGTCCACGGGAGTGCGGAGCGGGCGAGACTGCTGCGGAAACTCGTCTTCCAGTATCTCCTGGAACCCGGGCTCGGAAGCCAGCTCCTCAAGGCTGCGCCAATACTGCGGTCCGGACTTGCCTGCGAGCCGCTCACGCATAGAGTCCAGATTCAGCGGTTTATTGTCTAGGTTATCCATATTCTCAAATATCCGATTAAGCGCCGCTCTTAGTGATGGCAGACGGAGCAGTCGCTGAGCTGCTCTTTTTTGACCTTATACTGTTCCAGCCGCTGAATGCCCTCGGCGGTCTCTTTGCTGTCCCGCGTATACTCTTCGCCTTCCGCCAGAACCTGCTGCTCTGGCGACATGCGATCCTGCTTTGCAACTTCCAACTCGGCCTTGATGCGAGGAGTCGGATGTTCGCGGACCTGCTTTTCCAGTTGCTCGAACTCTTCGTCGCTGTACTGATATGTCTGATATTTCCAATATAGGCCGAACACATCTTCGCGCTTCCCGACGGCATTCTCGGGGTTTCTATGGCAGTTCAAACACCACGACATCCAGAATGTCTTGCCCTTGTAGGCGATCATCTCTTTCTGAATGGGGCCGTGGCAGTTATTGCAGTTGATGCCTCGGTTAATGTGAATGCTGTGGTTGAAGAAAACGAAATCCGGTACGCTGTGCAGCCGGTTCCATTTCAGCGGCTCCTGCTTTACGTAGCTGGCGCGGACAGGCTCTAGAAGCGGGCTATTCGTCCATATCTGAGAGTGGCAGGACATACACGTCTGTGTGGGAGGAAGGCCCGCAAAGGACGATTTCTCGACAGAGCTATGACAGTACCGGCAATCGATCCCAAGCTCCACGTTATGGTGTTCGTGACTAAAGGGAACGGGCTGTTCCTTCGCCACGCCGACTTTCGTGTTGTAGGGAGAACGGGAAATACCGATGCCTGCGAGAACCAGAACAACTGCGAAACCCCCGCCGCCTACGATGCTGGCCGGCGCAAGGATGTTCATACTGCGGGGGAAAACCTGAGCCATCTGGGTGCTCCATATGTTCGGAACGAGTCACACGTTGGGTGCGTGCATCGACCGGAAATCTTAGAAAAGTATACCTGTGGACGAATCACGAGTCAACCGCCCGGACGGTAATTCTGTGCTTTTTTTCACGAATTCATTGCGTCCGCAAATATTCGGGGATATGCCTGGCCGCATTACTGTGAATTTGCGCCAATGGTCGCACGATTTCAGGCAGTTTTTAGACGCGAGGTAAGTGCCCGGATACGTAAATGGCCCGGTCGACCGCCATCATAAGAAACAAGAGTGCAAGATAGAGCATTGAGTAGTGGAACAGTGAACTGGCGCGCGGGCGCTCGATTTTTTGGTACAATCGCAGGCTTTGCACCAGCAGCGCTCCGTTTAGGAATAGCGCAGTGCAAAGGTAGAAGACCCCGAGGCCAGGATGAACGAACAATGGCAGGAGAGACACCAGCGCCGTCAGGACGGCATATCCGCCAATCTGCACTACCGTGAATTTGTCTCCACGAACTACCGGAAGCATCGGCACGCCCACGCTGGCGTAGTCATCTTTTATGAGCAGCGCCAGCGCCCAGAAATGGACGGGAGTCCAGACGAATATGATAGCAAACAGGTACCAGGCGAGCGCGCTGCTGAGGTTGCCCGTCACCGCCGCCCAGCCGACAAGCGGTGGAAATGCGCCGGCGGCCCCCCCGATTACAATGTTGTGCCAGGTACGCCGCTTCAGCAGCATGGTGTAGACGATTACATAGAAAACGAGTCCGGCCAGCGCCAGAACGGCGGCAAGCAGGTTCGCAGCGGCCCAAAGAATGGCGAACGATCCGCCCGCGAGTGCGAACGCAAACCAGAGCGCCGTGGCAGAGCGGATTTTCTGCGTTACGGTGGGCCGTTTAGCGGTGCGTTTCATCAGTCCATCGATGTCACGGTCGATCACCATGTTGACCGCGTTGGCCGCTCCAGCCGCCATGTAGCCGCCAATGAAGACCGAGAAGAGCAAGATAACCCCGTGCAGGCCGCCCTCAACTACAAATCCCGGCCGCGCAATAAACATGGCGGCAATAGTCGTGAATAGTAATAGGCTGATCACGCGAGGCTTCGTAAGCGCGATGTAGTCTTGCCAGGTTGCCGCTCCAAGCTCAACTCTCTGACGCTCGAACTCCGGATCGGAAACGACTGTTTCGACCTGAAGCGCATTGTCCGCCAGTGCCGCGACGGAAACCAATACAAGGACGATCCAGACGGCGTCGGCAAGCAGCAGATGGATTAGCTGCATTGGTATTGGCGCCTTAAGGAAGTAGTTTATTACCCCTATTGCCATCTGTGCAAAGAACGCAATGCCCATCCAACGTGCGAATCGCCGGCTGTTCTCCGAAGGACGGAGGTG
>JAYTEU010000670.1:0-3877 GCA_043734985.1 Chthonomonadaceae bacterium | reverse complement strand
AGCTTTCGATAGCTCGCCAGAGCCTGTTCATAATAGGAGCGCGCCGCCGCATGTTCTCCCATCTCCTTCGACACCACTCCCAGATTGCCGAGCGAGCGGGCGATGCCCTGTATATCGCCCATCTCGGTAGCAGTCGCCAGGCTCTCTTCGTGAAGGCGAAGGGCAGTTTTGCGATCCCCCTGAAACCACGCGAGTACACCGGCGCCATTCAGGGCGTTTGCTCGCGCGGCCGTATGCGCCTGCGCCTCGGGACGCGCAAGCAGCGCTGTCAGGCGCTCGCGCCCCTCGGTCAGGTACCCGTGCGTCCACCAGAACTGCTGCAGGGCCGCGCCCAGGCGGAGCCCGGTTTCCGCTCCCTCCGGATCGTCCACGCAATAGTCCAGCGCGGCGCGCAGGTTGTCATGCTCGCGCTCGAGCCGGTCGAGCCAATAGGTCTGCCGGTCTCCGGAGAGCTGCGGCTTGGCCTCTTCCGCGAGGGCCAGATACCAGTCGCAATGGCGGTTGCGGTAGGCTTGCCCCTCCCCGGTCTCGGCGAGCTTCTCCCGCGCGTATTGGCGGACCGTTTCGAGCAGGCGGTACCGTGACGTAACGCCCTGTTCCTCATAGACGACCAAACTCTTATCCACGAGGGCGGATATCAGGTCCAGGATCTCCCACTCCTCTATCTCTATGGAATTCGAACCTATCCGCACGCATACGGACTCGGCCGCTTCCATATCCCAGCCGCTCGCAAATAGAGAGAGGCGGTTAAGCAGAGTCTTCTCCTGCGCGCTCAGCAGGTCGTAACTCCAGTCCATCAGGGCGCGGAGGGTCTGCTGCCGCGGCAGAGCAGTCCGGCTGCCTCCCGTCAGGAGCCGAAACCGATCGTGCAGGCGTGCCTCGATCTGAGCGACGGGCAGTGAGCGCACTCGCGCCGCGGCAAGTTCCAGCGCGAGAGGTATCCCGTCGAGGCGATAACAGAGGCGGGCAACGGCGGGAGCGTTGTCCTTGGTAATGGAAAATCCCGTACCGACCATCGCGGCGCGCTCGGCGAACAGGCGCACGGACTCGTACTCGCCGATCGTCTCCAGAGTCAATTTATGCGTCGCGTCCGGACCGGGCGGGATGCCCAGCGAAGGCACGCGGTAGGTTCGCTCTCCAGCGAGTCCCAGCCCCTCCCGACTGCTGACGAACACCTTAACGCCCGGGCAGCCCTTCAGGACTGCGTCCGCGAAATCAGCCGCGGCGTCCAGTATGTGTTCGCAGTTGTCCAGAATGAGAAGCAGCGATTTCGAGGCGAGCGCTTCTACCACGGTTCGCTTGACAGACTGCCCGGGCAGCTCGCGGATTTGCAGCGCGACTGCCGCTGCTTGCGGTACGAGCGCGGGCTCCACGATTGCCGCCAGCTCCACAAGCCATACCCCGTCGGCGTACTCGTCCAGAACGGCGGCCGCCACCTGGAGGCTGAGCCGACTCTTGCCGGTGCCACCCGAGCCCGTCAGTGTCAGCAGGCGGGAGGTGGAGAGCAAAGCGCGGACATCCGCCATCTCCTTGTCCCTGCCGATGAAGGAGGTCAACTGGACCGGCAGATTGGTCGGAAGGTATTCCAGGGACTTCAGCGGCGGGAACTCGTCCGGCAGCGACGGGTGCAGCAACTGCCAGACGTGCTCCGGTGAACTGAGATCCTTCAGGCGGTGCGTTCCCAGGTCTCGAAGGCCCACGCCGGCCGGAAGCGCATCGCGAGTCAGTTCGTATGTGGCATGGCTGACGAGAGTCTGGCAGCCATAGGCCAGTGCAAGCAGGCGCGCTGCACGATTGAGTGTCGGGCCAAAGTAGTCGCCATTTCGCGCTTCCGCCTGGCCCGTGTGCAGCGCCATGCGTACGCGCAGCGGACCTCCCGCGCCCCAGTCCAATTCAAGTAAGCTCAGATTGGCTTCTACTGCCGCCGAAACCGCTTCGTCCGCCGTGGGGAATGCTGCTCGGAACGTGTCACCCGCCGTCTTGAAGACGCAGCCGTTGTGCCTCTCGATCGCGTCTTTAAGCAGCGTGTCGTACCGCGCCACGGCAAGCCGCATGGAATCCGTGGAATGCTCCCAGAGCCTCGTGCTGCCTTCGATGTCCGTGAACAGGAAGGATACCGTTCCGCTCGGCGCCGGGTTATCCATCGGAGCGATGCTGACCGCAATCCCGCGCTCAGACCCGTCCGTCCGAACGGATCGCCGAACCAGTGGTGACAGCGCTTCGGCCATTTCCACCGCCGATGCGAAGCGGCCGCTCTCCGCCTTGGATAGCGCCCTGGTCAAAACAGACCGCAGATGCTCCGGAATCCGGCTCGCTATCGGCACCGGCGTTTCATCGGAGATGGCAAGTATCAGCGGATAAAACTCCTTTTGGGGATAAGGCAGCTCACCCACCAGCAGCTCGTGGAGCAGGATGCCCACCGCCCAAATATCGGAGGCGGCCGAGTAGCGTCCCTGAAACGCCTCCGGAGCCATGTATGCCGGAGTTCCCACGACGGTTGAGGTATGCCCTCCAGGCTTAAGAACTCTGGTCAGTCCGAAATCGGTGAGTCGCGGGAGTGAGGCTTGAAGGAGAATATTGCCGGGCTTTAGATCGCGGTGGATCAGGCCGTTGGAGTGGAGATGTTCGAGACCGGCGAGCACGCCGGTAACTAATTTGATGGCCTCCTCGACCGACTGAGCTTTGCCGCCATTCCGTGCCAGCCAATCCGCGAGCGAGCCGCCCGCCACGTATTCGCTTGCGATCGCCACCTGGCCATCGTAAACTTCCGCATCCAGCACAGGCACAATATTAGGGTGTCCGCTCGCTTTGAGCCATACTTTGGCCTCTTCCTGGATCGCGTCTATGTCCGCGGCGGTGTCCAGAGGCAGCTTAAGCGCGACCTGAGTGGTCAGCAGCGATGACGAGCGCTCCGCCCGCCAAACCTCGCCAAAGGCTCCGCGCCCCAGGTTGTCGATAAGGATATAGGGGCCAATCGTGTCACCCGGCTTCAGCATCTCTCGGCACAATCTCCCGTGTCCGGTTATCGGTATCGTCTGCATTGTGCTTCGACAGATCCGGTCGTAAGTCCTGTATCGTTCAAACTGGATGGGAGCGTTGTTCTCATCGTGACGTGGATACCGATAAGTACGACGCCCCGGGCGAAATCTCGTTCAAACTGGATGGGAGCGTTGTTCTCGTTGTGACGGGCCGTTTCCTGCCTGACTCTCGCGAGCCAATTCTACCGGCGATGCGTGACAAATAGCGTAATCGCCGGTATATGCCACACAGAAACCGGTGGAGCGAGGGATATGGCCGATCCGACAGACGCACAGGTGTTGGCACAAGTACAGCAGGGCGATCATCGCGCCTATATGCTCCTGTTCGACCGCTACTACGCGGCGATAGAGCGGTACGCCTTGTGCCTGGTTGGGGATTCCACCGCTGCCGCGAACGCCGCCGCCGCGACTTTTGAACGGGGCTTCCGGGATGCGCGCCGCAAAGGCGCCGCCACGGATGGATATCCGGCACACCTGTTCGCCCTCTGCCGCAGGCACGCGCTCCGCCGCGGTCTGGGCCGTGGAGCACATAGGCTCTCGCTGCGACCAAGAACGGAATTACCGGCAAGCCCTGCTCCCTGCCTGGACGAACTGCCGCTGTCGATCATACTCTCCCGTGAGCGAGACGACCTTGTCCGCGCCGCACTGAACGAGCTCGCGCTGCCGGATCGTGAGGTCATACACCTGGCGTTCGAGCCCGCGCTGCGCCGCCAGGATCTGGCCGTCATCTTGAAACGGCCCGGCGATGAGGCGGTAAGCGCGGACCTCTTCCGCGCGCTGCAGCGGCTCGGCGCGGTCCTCAATCGGGAGCGGCTCGTGGAACAAGCGCCGATAGGAAG
>JAYTEU010000669.1:0-6653 GCA_043734985.1 Chthonomonadaceae bacterium | reverse complement strand
TACCCGCACCCAGAGCTAGCCATCGGGCGGGCCCGATCCTAAGTGCAATGAACTGTAGACGCACGACGGCGTGTTCATTACGAGGGTACCCGGGGGGACTAGCTAGCGTAAGGCACAACTCTTCCCCCAGAATTGGGGGCTGGGGGGCGCTATTTGCACACATTCTAAGGTTCGATGGCCGGTGTCGCCGCGCTCAGATAGTAACAGGCACTGAACGCAAAACTGAATGCTCCTTCACTTTGCCGGCGGGACAATTTCGCCGATAATAAACTTTTGACTATTGGCACCGGAGGCGCAGCAGTTGCATTTGCGTCCGGAGGCGGGTACCCTTTGGGTGCGGCCGAAGGCAAGATGCCGGGCCGCTTATCGGCCCGGCCACCCAGAACTATTTCGTGAAACCCCATTGAGGCTCATCCCGCCCGCCTCTACCGCCTCAGCGTTGCCGCTTCAGCCTCCCTATAAGTAGCTAAACGCACTCCCGTTCGTTCGATTTTCGCCTTTACTTCCGGGTCAAGCAGCGCCTGAAGCTCTACATCGCGGACGGATTCGGTCTGTGCCGAAGTCGGCAGTTTGCGCGCATAGTCCGTTCCCGGGTGAAAGTAGATCTCGCAAACACGCCCCTCCAGCCGGTCCAGCAGTCTAAGCGTGTACGCTTTGTGCATATTGCTCGACTGGAAGTCGCCGTACACCCGGTCGCATAGGAATATCGGCTTGCCGCCGAGCGTCTGCTTGCGGCGCAGTGCCTTGAGATTAAAGCGGCAGAGGAGCTGAAGTATCAGCGCGCCGACATTGACGGTGCTGATACCGTCCCCGCCGCCACGCAAGTGTGCCGGAAAGCTCTCGCGTGGCACCCGCAGACGGTTTACTTCGTAGCGGTCGCACAGCGCGAGAAGATGTCGAAACACGGTGGGGTGCATGTGGAAGTGCTGGTGGCCGTCGACATGATCCCACGGTAATCCGGTCTCTCGGAACCGCTCGAACTGGGCTTCCATCTCGCGGCCTAGCTCTTCACACACCGAACGCGAAAACGCATAGCGGACGCCAGCCGCAACAGGATTAGACTCGAATTTGCCGCCCGCGCGAACCAGGTGGGGTATCTGATCGACGGGCAGCAATGGCCGGTCGAACGTAGTGGCTACGTGGAGTCCAACGCCAAGCGAGGGTGTACGGCGCGCCAGCTCGACCGCCTCCTGCCATCCCGCCTCGGCAACCATTAAGCTGGCGGTCGTGAGAATGCCGCCCGTATGCGCCCGGATCACCGCGGCGTTCACCCTCGGCGACCATCCGAAATCGTCGGCGTTGACGATCAGGTAACGAGGCGACCGGCGATCCGGGGCGCTAGGCTCTAGTTCGATCAAGCGTGCCCACCGAATCGGTGGGGCGGGCTACCGGCTGCTTCGATCAATTCCGCCACATAGGGGCAGGTTTGCGCTTTTTAGCCTGCGATGCGCAATCGACCGCAGTGTTGGCGGGCGCTGGGTTGGCGGGCGCTGGGTTGGTGATCAGGCGGGCGCCGCGCTGGTAGGTTACGTAGGCCCAGGTCCATTGCAGAAGCACTACCGCGCGATTTCGGAAGCCGATGAGGAAGAAGATATGGATCGCAAGCCAGGCCACCCAGGCTACAAAACCGTGCAGCTTGATCTTGCCGACCTCCAGGACGGCAAAAGCCCGGCCGACCGTGGCAAGGTTGCCTTTGTCAAGGTAATGGAACGGCCCGACGATGCCCGGCTCCTGTTCGACGCGCCGGATAATCGCCTTGGCGACGTAATGGCCCTGTTGGATAGCCACCGGAGCGACACCGGGAAGTGACTTGCCGTGGTGGTCCATCGTCATCGTATCGCCGATCACAAAGATCTCGGGGAAGTCCGGCACCCTGCAGTCGTCCAGCACCTTGACGCGTCCGGCGCGATCCGTCACTACGCCAAGCCATTCGCCCGCCGGCGACGCGCGAACGCCTGCGGCCCAGATCACGTTGCTCGCGAGAATTCTTGCCCCCGCAACGACGACGCCCTCCACATCGATGGTTTCGACCCGCTGCCCCTCGCGAACCTCGACGCCAAGCCGCTCCAGCGCTTTCCTGGATTTCCTGGACAGGTCTTCCGAAAAGCTCGCCAGGATGCGCGGTCCGGCTTCGATCAGAATAATTCGTGCCATTCGTGGATCGATGTGCCGGAAGTCGGCGGCAAGCGCTTTATGCGAAAGTTCGGCGATCGCTCCGGCCATCTCAACCCCGGTCGGCCCGCCTCCGACAAGCACGAACGTCAGGAGTGCGGTACGCTTGGCTTGATCGCGAGTTGCCTCCGCCTGCTCGAAGGCCAGCAGAATCCGCCGCCTTATGTCCGTCGCCTGTGGGATAGTCTTCAAGCCAGGCGCATACTGCTCCCAATCGTCGTGGCCAAAATAGGCGTCACGCGCGCCGGTCGCCAGCACCAGATAATCGTACGAGATCGAGCGGCTTCCCATCATTACGCGCCGGGCCAGCTTGTCGACACCCGTCACTTCCGCCATGATCACTTCGACATCCTTCTGATTGCGAAGGATGTTGCGGATCGGCGCGGCTATATCGGCGGGAGACAGACCGGCGGTCGCGACCTGATAGAGCAGCGGCTGAAAGAGATGGTGGTTGTTGCGGTCGATCACGGTGATGCGGACTGCCGTATCCTTCAGTGCGCGCGCCACTTCGAGTCCGCCGAACCCCCCACCGACGATAACGACGTGAGGTTTGAAGGCGCCGACGGCTGTTGGATCCATCTACGTTTCCATTTCTATTGCCAAATCCCGGCACGTTAGGGCCTGCCTGGGCAACGAATTCATTATGAACCAATCGCTGCTCAGGCGTCAAGAAGCGCACGGTAAACCGGTAATCCTCATCAGGTACAATGTCAAAATGCTCGCCATTTTCTCAGGAGTATCCAACCTTATGAAACAACTATGCGCACGGATCGCTGCGTCGATTTGCATTGTTTTGTTGTGCCGGACCACCGCACATGCCGCTCAGCCTGGACCTCGCGAGCGGATATTGCTCGACGCAGGCTGGAGGTTTCATCGCGGCGATTTTCCAGGGCAGGCCGGATCGGCAATCACGAATTGGCGCTGGACGGCGCTGCTTCCAGTGACTCGAGCGCTAGCCGAGGTCTCTCTCCCAAAGGAGAAGGCAGAGGTCGATTGGAAAGAGGCGGCCGCTGGGCTCGATGTCTTTCAGGGCAGGCGCGGTCTCGCCTGGTTCCGGACGACGCTGCCTGACACGCCCGGCTCTGGTCGAGTAGTCCATTTCGAGGACGTGGACGACAACGCAACGGTGTTTCTGAACGGCAAGCTGCTCGCGCGTCACGATGGCTGGAACGATCCGTTCGACGTCGCGCTGGATTCCGCATGGAAGCCCGGCATATCGAATGTACTGACGGTTCTGGTCGAGAACACCGCCAATAGCGGCGGCATGGGACCGGCTGACCTTCAGAGCAAGACTCCGTCGAAGGCAGCCGGCCCCGCCGCCGCAGCCTTCGACGACCACACCTGGCGGACCGTTCATCTGCCCCACGACTTTGTAGTCGAGGGTGAGTTCACGCCGAAGGCCGACGCCAGCCACGGCTCCCTTCCCACGGACGTCGGCTGGTACCGCAGAACGCTGGACATACCCGCCACGGATCGTGGCAGACGCCTGACATTAGAGTTCGACGGAGTCTATCGGAACAGCCTGGTCTGGCTGAACGGCAAACTGCTCGGCAACCATAAGAGCGGCTATACCGGCTTTCGATACGATATTACCAACACTGTGAATTTTGGTGGGAAGAATACACTCGCCGTACGCTGCGATGCCCGAGCGCAGGAGGGATGGTGGTACGAGGGCGGTGGTATCTACCGGCATGTATGGCTGAATAAGACCGCGCCCCTTCATATTGCTCCGGACGGAGTATCGGTGACGTCGGTTTTAAAGCCTAACGGAAGCGCCGACGTGAGCATTAGCCTAACTTTGGCCTCCGGCGGCAACGGAACCAGCGCCTCCGCGCAAGGAAACGCCGTCGTATCCGTGGAAGGCGCCATAACTCGGATTGGTGAAATTGCCGGCGGCACGGCAATCCCGGTTGTGTATTCCAGCGTAGCCGTCGTCGCGAATCCGGAACTTGCTCTCTCGACGAATGCGATCGGGCACGTTAGCGTACCGGATCCGGCCCTGTGGAGCCTGGAGGCGCCACGCATGTACCGCCTGGTTACGCGCGTATTATTGAATGGCAAGGTAATCGACTCCGTTACCACCGAGTTCGGCATTCGCGCGATCCGTTTCGACGCGCAGAAGGGGTTCTTCTTGAACGGCAAGCCTGTCAAGATCCAGGGAACTTGCAACCACCAGGATTTCGCGGGCGTCGGTATCGCCATGCCGGATAGCCTCCTTGAATGGCGCATCCGTAAGCTCAAGGAGATGGGCTGCAACGCCTACCGCATGTCCCACAATCCCCCGGCGAAAGAGCTGCTGGACGCGTGCGACCGCCTGGGAATGCTGGTCGTGGACGAGAATCGCCATCTCGGCGACACCTACCGCGACCATTCGCCGTCCGGCACGAAATACGACGACCTGTCCGACCTGCGCGACCTGATACTCCGGGACAGGAATCACCCGTCCATCATCATGTGGTCGATGTGCAACGAGGAGGGACTTCAGGGCACGGACGAGGGCGCGCGCATCTTCAAGGCGATGAATGACGTGGTTCTCACCTACGACAGAACGCGGCCCATCACCTGCGCGATGAACGGCGGTTGGGGCCAGGGCATCTCACTCGCGGAGGATCTCCAGGGCTGCAACTACAACCCCGGCGGCTACGATAACTTCCATCGGCGTTTCCCGGACAAGCCTATGTACGGCAGCGAGACGGCCAGCGCGGTCTCCACGCGCGGCGAATACGTAAACGACAAAGTCAAGGGGTACGTGAGCGCCTACGACGTGAACGCCCCAAGCTGGGCGCAGCCTGCGGAGGTCGCCTGGCGGGCGCTTGCCACCCGCGAATTCATGGCCGGGGGCTTTGTCTGGACCGGTTTCGATTACAAGGGTGAGCCCACTCCCTACGGCTGGCCGTGTATCAATTCCCACTTCGGCATCATGGACGAGTGTGGCTTCCCCAAGGACACCTACTACTACTACCAGTCATGGTGGTCGAACCGCGACGTGGTCCACCTGCTGCCGCACTGGAACTGGCCGGGCAAAGAGGGCGAGATAATCGACGTCTGGTGCCACAGCAACGCCGACCGGGTCGAACTGCTTCTGAACGGCGCGAGTCTCGGCGCGAAGGAGATGCCGCCGTTCGGGCACCTGGAGTGGAAGGTGCCGTACGCTCCAGGCAGGCTGGAGGCGAAGGGTTATCGAGGCGGCAAACCGATCGGCGCCGACGTCGTGGAGACAACCGGTGCGCCCGCGCAGCTTCGGCTGACCACCGACCGGACCAGGATCACTGCGGACGGCGAGTGCGTGACGATGGTCACGGTCGCGGTCCTCGACGACAAGGGCAGGATCGTGCCCACGGCGAGTGACGAAGTCGTGTTTACAGTCCGTGGGCCGGGAGCAGTTGCGGGAGTAGGAAACGGCGACCCCAGCAGTCACGAGCCGGATCGCGCTGCAAAGCGGCACGCGTTCCATGGCCTGGCGCTCGCCGTGATCCAGGCCACTGACAAGGCAGGGAGGATCGAGCTGACCGCTTCCGCGCCCGGTCTGAAGTCCGCCACCTTGGCGCTCCAGTCCGAGAAGCCATAAGGAACTCGACTGCGCCAGGAATACATCAATAAATCGATGTATACAGGACTATAAGTCGCTCCCAGCAATAGGGTGACGGAATGTAACTGCTCAGGTCAGAAAATTTTTCGGTGGTGACTTTTGAGTTGAACGGTTCACTCCTTGCCCAACCTGAAAGGCGGGCGCTATCCTGAAAATGCCGCCCCCCGACCAGCCTGAAAGACGGGCGCTATCCTGAAAATGCCGCCCCCACCGCCCAGAGGGCACCCGCCAACTTTGGGGGAGACGAGAATTTTCATACTCTCGGGCGAAGTGAATTAATGCCGTCTCTAAGGTCAGAAAAAATTCCTGAGGTGAGTTTTCAATTGAGCACTTCAATTGTTTCCCATTCCTGAGGCAGTCACAACTTCAGTGGTACTGCCAAATCATAGCGGGCAGGCAATTTCTTCGATCCTTGCACTAAACTATCCGGCGTCGACCGGCTCTACAGTGGGCGTTTGCTCCTTTGCTTCTCAAGCGCGAACAGGTGCTTAACGAAATTTGAGAATTCTCGTGCGGCCGTTTGTCTGGGAAAGGGGCTGACTAATTACGACGGAATTTGCATTTGCGTCCGGAGGACGCCCGGCCGAAGGCCTCTCTGCCGGGTCGTTTATCGGCCCGGCCAAGTAGACAGGGGTTTCGACCCTGTTTGAGAAGTAGCAATTAGCGCGCTTGTTCGCGGCTGGTTAAGGAGGATTGCATGGGAAAGCGATTGCTTTTCTTTGTGGCGGGAGCATGGCTGTTCGGTATTTCGCAGTCGATTGCAACCGCGCAGAAGGATGAAGATCGGCTCGGCTTAACCTGTTCCCAGGTGCTGGCGATGAAGCCCGACCAGTGGGCCGAGTACTACAACAAGAAGAACCCTGGCGGTGAAGAGGGATACGACCATGCGTAC
>JAYTEU010000668.1:0-3771 GCA_043734985.1 Chthonomonadaceae bacterium | reverse complement strand
CCGCCCTGCCAGTAGTCCGGCCCAAATTTGAAGAGGGTTCTGATATCTTCGACGGTGGGATTTAGCAGCAGTTCTCCATCCGGCCCCTCGTAGGCTATCGTTTCCATCGCCCTGCTCCCGTGGGGAATTAGTTTCAGTATCAGGCGGCTATTAGTTCGAACTCCACACGCGAAGGCCCTGGCGCGCAAGGTAGATAGGGACCGGCTGGAAACCCGCGGCTGAGATTTCGGCATGCATGGCGCGCTTTCGGGCCATTATGCCGTCGCCAAGTAGGGTGACTGAACCTCCGTCGCCGCCCGCCCCGTTCACCTTGCAGCCGAGAACGCCGTGCTCCCGCGCGATGGCGATCACGCGCTCGAAATCGGCGGAGACCAGGCTGGGATGCAGCGCGCGCTGTACTTCCGTGTTGGCGTCCATGACCGCGCCGTAAGCCTTCCAATCCGCCGCGAAGATCGCGTCCTTGGCCTGCTTCGCCAGGACGCGCATCCGTTCGAGCCGTGGGTCCTCACCCGGGCTCTCGCCGAGGTCGCGGATCACCTGCTGATGGACGGCGCTCGACTGGTGCGGCTTACCTACGTAGATGAGGGATATCCGCTGCTCCAGATCCCACCAGGCCGAGTTGCCGATAGCGACCGGCGCGACGTTTGCATGCGGGAACTGGTGAATATCGATGAGGTTGATGCCGCCGAACGCGCTCGCCAACTGGTCCTGGACCCCGCTTTGAAGCCCGAGGTCCTCAGTTTCGATGGCATGGGCCATTCGAGCGACCTCGTAGGGCGTGAGTCTGCCCGGAGTGAGCATGTCCAGCGCGCCGATGATCGCCACCGATACCGCGGCGGAGGTTCCCGTGGACGCGCCGGGCGGTATGTCGCTGTGGACGCGCACCTCGATCGCGAGCCGCTCCGGGATGTCCATCCGGCGGATGGCTGCCTCGATTAAGGGCAGTTTTTCCAGGCCCTCCTCGGTCGCGGAAGTAGGGCTCACCAGGTGGTAGCGCAGGTCGTAGTTCTCGGCGTAGACCACTACCTGCGGCTCGCTGCCTGCACGTTCGCTTACCAGCACCTGAACCTCGACGTAGGGATAGACGGCGATGTTGCAGACCGCGCCCTTACCCGCGAACCACGTGTCGGTCCAGCCGCCCACGTCGTTCAGACGAATGGGGGCGATGGCGTTAATGATTTTCATCGGTGAAGGTCCGCTTTCGTCTGTGAAATCCGTGCTCGGAACAGCGAGGTAACCGAACTATTGTACCTTTGCTGGTCGGCGATCCACGCGCAGGGTTCATTCAGTTATCGCCTCGGTGCCCGTGGGAATTCATTCCCACGCCGAGAACTGAACGACCTAGTCCACAGCAGGATGGAAGGTAGACACCATCCCTGTGTCGAATGCTCGCGTTGTAATTGTGAACTGCTGCGTTTGCCGTCCATTCCAATGCTTGCGATCAGCGCCCGAGCGGCGCCGCCTTTTCAGGGAGAAGCCCATGAGCCAAGTTCAGCTTTCGCACATTCAACTGGGATCTCTTCAGGTCTCGCGACTCATCGCGGGCAGCAACCCGATCAGCGGTTTTTCGCATGCCAATTCGGAGCGCAGCAGGCAGATGCTGGAGTATTTCACGGTGGACGGCATAAAGGCGCACCTGCGGGCGTGCGAGGCGCAGGGAGTAAACGCCCTGGTCGCCAGGGCGGATCGTTTCATCATGCGGGTGCTGGCAGAGTACTGGCGGGATGGCGGGCGCATTCAGTGGATAGCCCAGACCGCCCCGGAGATGAAGGACCCGCTCGCCAATATCCGGCAGGCCAAACAGGCGGGCGCTTCCGCGATCTTCGTACATGGAGGCGATGTGGACCAGCTCTTCGCGCAGGACAAGGTGGAGGAAATCCGCGCGCGCGTGGAGCTGATTCAATCCCTTGGCCTGCCCGCCGGGGTGGCGGCGCACGAGCCCCGAAACCTGCTCGACATCCAGAAGAAGGGAATCCCCGTCGATTTCTTCCTTGTCTGTATGTACAATCTGACCGGCTACCGCGGAAACGCCGCGTCGGAGCCCAAGGAGGAGTTCGCGTTCACCGACCGGGCGATCGCGCTGGCCGCCCTCCCACGACTGGAGCGTCCCTGCGTTGCCTACAAGGTTCTGGGTGCGGGGCGCCTATCCCCGGAAGAGGGTCTTGCCGATGTGCGAATGGCGCTGCGCCCCACCGATGGCGTGCTCATCGGCATGTATCCTCCCGATCGTTCGGATATCGTCGGGGACAACGTGCGGCGGATCGCAGCTCTGATTGCAGTTCCCACCGTCAGGAAAGTGGGGATAGGAACATAACGATGTCCGTCCAGTCCAGGCCATGATGAAGATCGTAGAACGCGATTAGAGCGGTAACCAGACCACCAATATCGCTCGAAACGATGGCATTTCGGTCGACGAACACAACTCCACTGTGATGCCCCCCGCACATCGCCAACTCCAAAAGGATTGGTGGGATAGTTTTCTGGTCGTAAGTAACAAGCGTCATACCTTCTACCATGGCTGCGGCAAGAAGCAGATCATCCGCCAGATTGCGGAGAGCGCCGTCGCGCCAGCGCAGGACGCTTTCGATAAGAATATCGGCACGTTTCTGGCGCACTTGCTCGGCAATTACGTGTGAAATGTGTTTATCCGTAAGAAATGCCAGCATGTCAAGTACGCGCTTTTGTGGTCGGCTCATAGGGCGTCGTGGCCAACTGCAAATTTGGCAGCAGGGCTTTCAGTCGGTCGAATCCCAGATCGTTCTCTGCCAAAGCTCGATCGATCTCTTCAGGATAGGTTTCGTAATAGTGTAGCCCTGCACGTACCTGTTCCGGCAGGAGGTCCAGATGAGCAGCAACTTCAGTCGCGTCCATCCCAAAGTCTTTTGCGACCATGATAAGCTGCCAGACCTGCAAGGCGCCCTGGATGCACGCATGCCGTTCACCATTGAAGGACCGAAATTCGATGCAAGGAAAGCGGTATTGCCTCAAGCCTTCATCAATCAGACGCGCGCCGATTTCGCTGATCGAACGGCGTTCACTGAGAGCGATCGTGCGTAACTCCGTTGCGGCTGTCTCCGGCAGTCGGACCGTGATGGGCTGAGACATAATCGTTCGCCTCCTTACTGGGTTCATCAGTTACGATACCATACTGGGTTCATCAGTTACGATACCATCGCCATTAACACTCCGTCAAACGCAAATCGATACAATCAATACATTCGATGCAAATATCAGCGCCGGCGTAGGATGATCACAGTGCAGAATGCCGGGAAGTGGGCTGCGTGACCTATCGGAATAACGATAGCCGGCGAATGCTTCCGAGATAGCCGCGAGCGCTGAACGCCGAGGGTGTTAACCAGATGGGGTCCTCAGAAGGGCGTTTGAAGCACGATACGGATGGTGCAATCTGGTGCCGGACTCCGTCATTCTTGTCGAAGGGGGGCAAGGCGACCGGGGACGCTCGTGGATTCCGTGCTCCACTACGATAACGTAGGAATCCGGCTCTTCCGCATGGCTTGGCGTGACGGCTTGCGTTCGGTTTTCGCGGCGATACTCGCAGCTTCGATCCCACTTATTTCAGGCGGCTTCGGGTGGATGGGAAACAATCCGGTCATATCCGTCTCCTCGATGCCGGGCGTCTTGTAGGTAAGGAATGCCAGCGCCTCTTCCGGCGTCATCCGGCGAATCATCTCGACGGCAGCGCTTATCACTTCCGGACTGTGTGGATCCAGGTTCTTGAGTTTCATAGTGATCTCCTCAGAACAGTTCGTT
>JAYTEU010000667.1:0-11147 GCA_043734985.1 Chthonomonadaceae bacterium | reverse complement strand
GCTGGCGGAGGAGGGGACGCGCCGGCAGGATGCCGCCGCTACGCTTCTGCGCGAATTGCCGGGAAAGACCGTGGGCGAACGCCTTGGCGGATCGATAGGCGGGATGCGCGGACAGGCACAGCTTCTTGCGCTTGGAATTCTGGGCGCGCGCGGCGACGCAGCGGCGGGGCCGGCGGTACGAGCCCAGTTCCGAAGCACGGACCCTAAGATTCGCGTCGCTGCCATACGGGCGGCCGGTTCTCTGGGCGATGCGGCGGCCGTTCCTCCCCTGCTCTCTATTGCCGCTTCCGGTGAGAGTGACGAACGCGCGGCGGCCCGGGACAGCCTCGTGCGCCTGCGTGGCGCGACCGCCGACCGAGCGCTGCTTGCCGCACTCGATACAGGCACGCCTCCAGTCAAGATTCAGGCGATCCAGGCTCTTGGTCTTCGTGGCGCAATGGGTATTGGACCTAAACTGCTCAAGGCCGCGGGAAGCGGAGACGCGCGTGTAAGCGCGGCGGCTCTGCGCGTTCTTCGAGATCAGGGAGGCGTTTCGCTCCTGCCGTCCATCGTCGACATCATGCTCGCGCAGCCTGCCGACGGGCGCGATGCCGCGATAGATGCGGTGGTACAGATTGCGCGGCGAAACCCTGATTCACCGTCCGGCATTCCACTGCTTCTGAATCGGTTCGAGCAGGCAAAGAAGAAGACGGAGGATCGTGTTTCGCTGATTACGGCGATCGGTCAGGTCGGGGGGAAGGGCGCTATCGAAGCCCTTCGGCAAGCCGATGCGGACGGCTTTCCGGGCGTGCAGCTTGCCGCCCTATCCGCGCTCTCCGAATGGCCCACCGAAGAGCCGATGGGCGACCTCCTGCGGATTGCAAGGACGACTCAGGAGCCGGGGCGGCGCGGCCTGGCGCTTCGCGGCTATCTTCGAATGGTCGGTAACAACGAGCAGCGCGCGCCGTCTGAAGCTTTTGGGATGTTTATGCAGGTGAAATCCGTGGCGATTCGGCCGGAGGAGATGCGCATTATCCTCGCGGGACTGGCGAAGATACCGTCGGCGGAGGCCCTGGCCTATGCGAAATCCCTGACCGCCGATCCAGGCGTCCGCTCGGAGGCGGAACTCGCGGTCGTCGAAATCGGCAGGGCGACCCTGGGAGCATGGCCGGAAAAAACTCGCGCCGCGCTTGCGCCGATTGCTCGCTCCGGTGTGAACGAAGATGCGCGTAAACGCGCCGAAGCCCTGCTCGCGGTCGCGGGCAAGTTCGGCGACTTCATGGTGGCGTGGGAAGTCTCGCCATCGTACCAGCGTGACGGCGCGGATTACATTCGCTTGTTCGACATCGCGTTTCCGCCCGAAGAGCCCGGCGCTGCGGTTCCCTGGCGTCCCATGCCCGCCGGTACTGCTCCCGATCAGCCATGGCTCCTCGATCTGCTGGCGCTCTGGGGCGGCGAACAGCGCGTGGCGTATGTTCAGACAGCCGTGCGCGTGGACCGCGAGCGCGATCTGGTTCTGGAGATGGGCAGCGACGATGGTCTGAAAGCGTGGTGGAACGGCGGAGTCGTTCTGTCGCACAACGTCGCGCGCGCCGTGGCGCCGGGACAGGAAAAGGTGAAGGTCCATGCCAAAGCCGGATGGAATATCCTCCTCCTCAAGGTGACTCAAAACAATCAGGGCTGGGGCGCCTGCGCCCGAATTACCGACCCGGACGGCTCGCCGGCCAAAGGCCTGGAGTTCAGCGTGCCATCTGCAATCAGGGGTACTAAAGTTGAGTAATAGCCTTGACTAACTTCATGCCGGGCGCAGGTCTTTAGACCGTCATTCGCGCCGTGAACGGATTACTCGTTGCGCCTCTGGGGCAGTCGGCCAAGCCGCGCTGGATTTGAGAAGAGGGCAAGGGCGTAACGCTCGCATATTATCATCGGGCTGCGCGGGCTTTGTCGGCCTCGGACAGATGCGAAGAGAGCGACGGCCGATCGAAGGGGCGGAAGTCGGGCTGATCGGTGAAGATGCCGAGCATGGGGACTGCCAGGGCGTCGCTGCGGTTCAATGGGGACAGGCCCAGCAGAAGCTCGATGGTGCGCAGGAGGCTGAGCTGGTCGTAGCGGTCGCTGACGACCGCGCCTCGCTTGACATACGGTCCTGCGGCCAAGCAAACGGTGCGAGTTGCGTCCACATGGTCCGGGCCGTTCTGGGCGTCGTCCTCCGTGACGAGGATCAGGCTCTCCTTCCAGATCGGGCTGTGGGAGATCGTTTCGAGGATATTGCCGAGTGCGGCGTCGTTCTGCGCCACGAACTGGTCGGGGGGAAGCGGCGTCGGTCCCGCGCCTGCCGTGTGGTCGTTGGGCAGCCAGATGTAGTGGAGATGGGCCACTTTGCCACGCTTCACCTGATCGTCGAAATCGGTCTTCCAGGCGGTGAAGCGGTCCAGATCGGAGACCGTCAGGTCCCACGATCGATAGTTGGCGGGATAGCGGTAGAGATACTCCGCGAACTTCCGCTTTAGCCGGGGTTGGTCCGTCAGCGCCGTGGTAAGGCGGTCGTCGCCGACGAGGAACTGGGACAGGCCACGCACGAAGGCCGCGTCCTCCATCAGCTTCTCCGCGTCCCGAACGGTCTGGGCCTTGCCATAGTAGGACTGCGCGAACTTGTAGAAGAGGTTGCCGCGGTCCGTCACGGAGGCAAGCTCCATTGTGCGGGCATGGAACTTGCGCGCCACGGGGCTGTCCGCGCCCAGGGTTTCGCGCAGGATATCGTAGGCGCGGGTGTAGAGAAAGTAGTTCTCGCCGTAGATGCGGTAATCCACCCGCTTCGCGTCCAGCGCATCCCAGAGATAGGCAGGCGAGGTTACGCCCGGCACCGTTCCGAACGGGTAGGATTTGTACTTGCCGGAGTAGGCTGCGTTGCCCAGCCACTCCAGGAAGGGGCCGGCATAGCCGCTCGTCGTGAAGCTGTGACCGAGCACGCTGATCTCGCCGTCGGCGTAGTAGTTGTCCAGCGTAACGAAGTCTTCGGCAATTCGGTGCCCGTTTGGAGTGATATCCCGCCCGAACAGTGTCAGGAAGGGGTCGCCATTCGCCTGTGGAAGATCGCCCATCACCTGGTCGTAGGTTCGGTTCTCGCGCACAATGTAGAAGATGTGTTTGATGGGTAGGCGTATGCCGGATGCCGGGCTGAACAAGGGCGAACCCTCGGCGACCGTGCGCGTCCATTCGCGCAGGTGTGGCGCGATGTCCGTTTTCGGCACGATTCCGAGCGAGCCATTGAGGAGGGTCAGCACGTAGTCGGGGCCGTTGCGCGGTCCGGCGGTGGGCTGCGGACCCTGCGGGTTGGGGCGGCGCGGCCGAAGGCCCTTCGCGCTCAGATAGACCAGGCGCGTGTCGTCGGCGAGCACGCAGGTGGGGTACCAGCCGGTCGGGATCGTTCCCAGGCTTCGGCGCGACTTTTTATCAAATATCGCGATCGCGTTCATGTTCGCAAGCGTTACGTAGAGCCTGTCGGCGTCCACCGCGATCGAAGTCGGGGCGCTGCCGAACTCGGTGTGGTTCCCTCGCACGCTGATCGTCGCCCGCACCTCGTCGCGCGTGGTATCGATTAGGGAGACGCTGTCGGAGTTTGAATTGACGACGTAGAGCGTATCGCCATCCGCGACGATCTGCTGCGGAGCAGCGCCAACCGAGATCGTCTTGGTCACCTTCAAATGTTCGTCCAGCGCCACAACCTTGTTCTCGCCAAGGAGGGCCGCGTAGAGCTTGCCTCCGGCGTGGCAGAGCGCATATGGAAAGTAGCCTAGCTGCTCCTCCTGCTCGATTGCGCCGGACGCCACATTGACGATCGCGATCTTGCCCTGCTGGTAAAGCCCTTTGTTGAAGTCGGCTGGGGTACCACCTGCCGTCAGAATCGCGACGGCCAGGTGGCCCGAATCGATCATCGCCAGCGCGCCCGCGTAGCCATTAACGGTATAGGTCTGCACGGTCTCGAACCGTTCGTTCAGGCGATAGACCTTCCGGCCGATGCCGCCGCTGATAAAGAGGTCGCTTCCACGCACCACTGCCGAGGGAAAAAGGGAGTCGAACGCGAGCGTCCGGTTTACGGCGGCCGTGGCCGGATCGACGATTGAGACCTCCGCCTTCGCCGCTCCGGTGTAGTAGCCGTTGTTGAGCACGACGATCTGGCCGGCGAAGGGGACTGCAGTGTAGGGCAGGCGGCCGACCGGCGTCTGAGTGCCCGCGGGCGTGAGCTTCCAGCCACTGGGGAGAGAGACGGTGGCTTCGCGCGGCGGACTCTCGCGTTGGCGGCGCGCGGCATACGCCTTTGCCGTGGCGTAGGGCAGGCCCTTCATGGTCTCCCATATCTCGCGGTTGAGGACCTCCTCATTGGCGGCATCGTCCACGTCGATTGTGCGCTCTGGAGGAGGGGGCTGAGAGAAGGCGGGCGCGCGCAGCAGTGGCAGCAGGGCCATCAGGCAGGCGATCCAACAGTGCGAAAGGCGCATGGGTGAGCTCCTAGTGGGGCGGCAGGGAATCCGTTAGTGAACGCCGAGCAGGCGAAGACCCTGATAGCAGAGGGCGGCGACCAGTCCGGTGGCAGGCATTGTCAAAATCCATGCCAATATCATGTTCACGGCGACCTGCCAGCGTACCGCGGAGATGCGCTTGGCGGAGCCGACGCCGAAAATGCTTCCCGAAATGACGTGCGTGGTGCTGACGGTCTGGCCGGTAAGTGTGGCGTAGAGGATGATCAAGCTGGCAGTAGTCTCGGCGGCGAAGCCGTGGACCGGCTCGAGCCGAATGATCCTATGGCCCATCGTTTTGATGATTCGCCATCCGCCGACGGAGGTTCCCAGGGCCATCGCAATGGCGCAGGCGAGCTTTACCCAGAGAGGGATCGGCGCCTTGGAGAGATGGTTCCCGCCATAGCTGACAAGCGCCAGGGTGATGATGCCCATGCTCTTCTGGGCGTCGTTGCTGCCGTGCGCGAAGGACATAAATGCCGACGAGAAGACCTGCATGGCTCGAAATAGCTTGCCGGTACTCCCGGCAGGGCGGTTCGCGAACAACGCCATAATGCTCGCCATCAGGATGAAGCCGACGATCAGACCGGCCACCGGGGATCCGACCAGGGGAACAAGCACTTTAGTGCGTACGCCAGTCCAGAGAATCGCGCTATTTCCGGCATGCGCCCAAGCCGCCCCGATCAAGCCGCCCACGAGCGCATGAGACGAACTGCTGGGGATACCGAAGTACCATGTGACCAGGTTCCAGACGATGGCGCCCACGATTGCGGCGAGAATTACAGGCTGAGTGGCGCCGGTCACCAGGCCCTTGGCGATAGTCTCCGCAACTTTCGTAAAACAGAGCGCGCCCACGAAATTGAGGGATGCCGACATTATGATCGCCGTGCGCGGCGAGAGTACACGCGTCGAGACAACGGTCGCGATGGAGTTCGCCGTATCGTGGAACCCGTTGATAAAGTCGAATGCCAACGCGCAAACCACGATCAGGACTACAAGAACCATTCACGTCACCTGCCAAAGTTTTCTCACTCGTATTTGAAGCATTATAGCAGGCATGCTTCCGAAAAACATAGGCCGGCAGGTATGATGTCCACACAAGACCAACAATGGCTGCCGATACTTGGATTTCGGCGCGTCCAGGGGAGAATGCCGACGCAATGCTGTTTTCGAATAAGACCGCTCCTTCGTTCTACGATATGCTCGAAAGCCAGGCCAAGGTGGCGCACGAAGCCGCTAAGGTGCTTGATAGCCTGGTGCTCGATTTCAGTAGGCTTCAGGATTACCTTGGGCAGTTGGATGCGCTGGAGCACGAAGGCGACAAGCTGACGCACGCATTTATCAACAAGGTGAACACGCTCTTCATCACGCCGATGGACAAAGAGGATCTGCACGGCCTCTCGGATCGCCTCGACGATATCACCGACACCATAGAGCGCGCGGGGGGGCGAATCGGCGTGTACCGTCTGACCACGCCGCGGCCCGAGCTGAGCGGGCTAGTGACGATGCTTATGGGGATCACCAACGAGACGCATCGCCTCGTGATGCTGCTGAGACAAGGCGTTCATCAGCCGGAACTGGCCGGAGTGATCGGCGGCATCCACGCGATGGAAAGCCGCACCGACAAGTCCTTTCGCCAGGCGCTCGCCTTCCTGTTCGACGATGAGACGCTGGATATTCGGCTCCTGATCCAGTGGAAGGAGATCTACGAGCTGATCGAGAGCGCGGTAAATCGCTGCGAGAAGCTTGCCAGCTTTATTGAGAGCCTGATGGTGAAGTACGCCTGACGGTGCATTCCGGCTCTAACGCCGGTTCAGGCTACTCAGCTTGATGCCGTGCCTCATGGTGAAGTACGCCTGACGGTGCATTCCCGCGGTCGATCGCCCGCGCCATTGTGGCAGGATGGTTCGCCGGACAAACAGAAGGGAGCCCGCACCGCGGGCTCCCTGATATTCAGCCAATAACTACAGTCGTAACGTTGATTTACTCCGGCAGCATTCCCAGAATGTTCCCCATCAATCCATTGACGGTTTCCAGGTGGGCGTTTAGCTCCCTTGTGTTTCCCAGCATTTCGCACAAGTCGGCCTCGCGCAGGTGGGCCGCGATCTCCATCCAGAGCGCTTCCACCCGTTCCGAGCATCCGTGAATAAGGTCGCCTCCGCGTTCGCTCACGACCGCGACCATATCCTCTATCATTGACCGTATCATATCCGCAGACGTTGTAACCATAGCGACCTCCGTGTCGAGTATTTCTCGATTACATTATCGGCAGGTTTTTCGTCGGTCTTGCCGGTATCAGTCCCTGGTTACAGAAAATATTTATCGCGGCTTCCCGTGTCCGCAGGTCCAGCCCCGAGAGCCGGTTTCCAACGCCGTGGCAGCCGAGGTATCGTAGCTGGAGAAGCGGTCCGATCGCCTATTCGAAGTAAGGCGAGCCGGTGGATGCAAGAGTCGCAGGGCGCTGCTGAGCGAGCGCGGGCCGTGCGAAGGAGAGCAAACCGAACGAGGCAGCGAAGATGATCGCGAGTTGGCCGTGACTGTGGATCAATTTTGGATGTCCCATCGTGGCCAGGTGCCTGACACTACGAATTCTTGCCTGTGTTGAACGTTTGACTGTCAGGAAACCAGACACTGCCCTCGGTGGAACTCACGTCGAAGAAACCGACGCCATTCGTCGGCGCGTGGCTGGGCGCGCGTCTGCGGCGCGGCCTTAGTCGGCGGCGGAGAAGCATGGCGTGAGGAGGTCGTAATCGTGGACCATTCGCAGAACCCCTTTTCGCTGGTCTTAATGGCACTGGAGCCGATTAAGGAGGCGAGACAGCCGATTGGCGCCAGTATCCACAAAATCGGACGTCGAATACGCAGACGTATCGCGCGGTAAAGCAGCAGTCGTGAATCCGGTCAGATATGAGCCTTTTGGTATTGCGGGGTAAACAGCTTCCAGTGCCCCTCGGAGACGACTTCGACGGCGCAATCGGTCACTTTTATGGCGGTCTGATCGTCAATCGCGTAGCAGGGCACCGGCATACCGGCGGCCCACTTTTCTGCGTCGGCCATGGTATTCTCCGGCAGGTCTTCGTGATCCAGGTGCGGAAAGATTGAGAAGTCGACGATCCCTAGGGTGCTGTCGCCCCCATTGGGCGGCTTCCACCCGACGAAATCCTCGCCGATACGCGGGGTCATCACCATGCTCCCCGCGCTCAGCCCCACCCAGACCGTCTCGTGAAGCGACGGCAGGAGATCCGCCAGCCCGGACTGCCGCATCCAGTGGCACAGGTACAGGGCGTCGCCGCCATTCACCAGCAGGGCGTCTGTCTCCCGGACCCAGCGGATCCAGCGCTTTTCGTCGATACTGGGCAGCGCGGTGAGCTCCAGCACTCCCAGGGACTTCCAACCCAGCGCGCACATGGGGCAGTTGGGCTCTCGTCCGCTGATGAAACGCCAAGCCCCACCAGGACTGCCCTGGGGGTGCCCGTACCCCGCAGTGGGGATGCAGAGGGCGTTGGAGTCGGCGATCGGTTTGCCTAGTAGGTCGACTAGTGCATCGTGGATGCTCGTGTTCTTGATGCCGGCGGAAGTGAGCAGTAACTTCATGATACCTCTCCTAGTCATTTGCACAACTGCTATTCATCGTAGCGGATAATGACGCAGAGCTGTTCGCCGGGGCTGTCCATCAGCGCATAGCAGGCGCGGTCGGCCTCTCCGACCTGAAACCGGCCGGTAATGAGGTCGTTCAGGCGCAGTTTACCTTCCGTTATCCAGCGCGTGAAGAGGCGAAGGTGGGCCTGAGTGGTCCAGCGGACAAAGACCTCTGGGTAGTCCGCGCCGTGTTCGTAGGCCGGGTCGTGGTAGCCGGGGCCGGTGCGGGAAGCGCTGCGCAGGTCGAGATTACCCAGGGCCGCGCCGAAGCCGTGCGTGATCTCCGCGCCGCCTACCAGCACCACGCGGCCCATTCTGTGGGTATCAGGGGTCTCCTGCATCATCCTGACCACGCTCTGGAGCGCGGCCGTCGCGTCGCCGCCGAAGCAGATCACCGCGCAGTCAAGGCCGCGCCCGCCGGTAATCTCCGCGACGCGCGCCACGGCCGCATCGCCGGTTTCGGTGTAGGCGTTCTCGATACCGCAGAGTTTCGCCCGCTCTACGCGCTGGGGAAACGGATCGAACGCCAGTACGCGCGCGCCTGCGATCCGGCAGACCTGCGCGACAAGCTGACCCACGACGCCCAGACCGATTACCGCCACGTCTTCGCCGAACACGACTTCGCCCCGCCGTACTGCGTGCATCGCGGTTGGGGCGAGCGCGGCGAAGGCGCCCTCCTCGTCGCTCACGCTATCCGGCAGGGGAGTCGCCATCCGCTGCGGCACGCTTGCGTAGTCGCTGTGCAGCGCATATCCCGCGCCCATGCAGGCCACGCGCTGCCCAACCGCAAATCCGGTGCAGCCTTCGCCCAGCGCCACGACCTCACCGGCGTTCTGGTAACCGAACGTTTGATAGGGTGGAACCGGCGACTCCGGCCGGGTCTTGCCGGTCCACGCGCCAAGTTCCGTCCCCGGACTGACCAGCGAGGCTCGAACGCGTACGAGCAGTCGGCCAGGCGTTGGTTCCGGAATAGGCTCCGTCTGAACCTGGATATGGCCCGAGCGGGCAACAGAGACAACACGGCGGTTTCGTTCCATTATTCGGTCCCTTTCCGGCGGCGCCGCCGTAGAGAATTCAAAGTCTGCGAATAGGGTACCATGAAAGCATGAGCGGCGATGCCACCACGACAATGAGCCTGTACCGCCGCGCCTTGGGAGTTGCTTACGAGACTCTTCCGCCCATCCTCCGCCATTTCCACGACGCGCAGGCAGGAGCGGAGGCCCAGGGAAAGTTCAAGGTGACACGAGGCAAGGGGATCGTGCGCAGTGTCATGGCGGACATGATGGCGCTGCCCAAAGCGGGCGACGATGTTAATATCCACCTGGAAGTTAAGGTTGAGCGAGGCGGCGAACGGTGGATCCGTCAATTCGATTCGCAGTGTCTGATCACGGAGCAGTGGCTACAGGATGGACTGCTCGTCGAGGCGGCAGGGCCGATCCGCTTCGGTTTTCGGCTCACCGCGGATGCGTCGAGCATAAGATTCGCCATGGAGCGGTGCTGGCTTACCGTGGTTCCAATTCCGCTCGTTCTCGCGCCCCGCGTCAGCGCTACCGTGACCGGTGGGGACTCCTCCTGGCTCGCGATGGTACAGGTCGAGATGCCGATCTTCGGCCTTCTCGTCCGGTATGAGGGCGAGCTGACACCGCTCGCAAGCGACCTTACCGCTGCCGGACAAAATCCAACGATTACGTGAGGATGGACCGAGGACAATTACATGCTGCTGGCCCTTCAAGTGCTGCTGGCACAGGGCGTATTGGGCACGTTCGATACGCTCTATTACCACGAGTATAAGCTCCGCCTGCCCGCGCAGACGCACGCTCGGAACGAGCTGCGCATCCATGCCCTGCGCGATTTCGTCTATGCCATCCTCTTCGCCGGCATCGGCTGGATCACCTGGAACGGGCTGCTCGCCTGGGTGTTCATGCTCCTCCTGCTCGTCGAGATAATCCTCACCCTGTCGGACTTCCTCGAAGAGGACCGAACGCGCAAGCTGCCGCCGGGCGAGCGCGTGATGCACGCCATGATGGGCATCGTCTACGGCCTGTTCCTCGCTTACCTGCTGCCGAATGTCTGGAACTGGGCGCACCGGCCCACCGGCGTCGACCACGTAAACTACGGCTGGCTCTCCTGGCTGCTGTCCGCCATGGCGGGCGGCGTATTCCTCTCCGGCGTTCGCGATATGGTCAGCGCCCAGCGTCAAAAAGAGTGGCCCGAGCTTCCGCACAATTGAGGCCGCATTGAACCTGCTCCGGTAACCGACTATTCCAGCGGCTCGCTGCTCCGCAACAAGTTGTCTGAATCGGCATCCGCCGTTCCCACGGCAGGGCGCAGTAGGTCGTCCTCATGGTGGCTCTCCGGTAGCGCGGCTCGTAGAAGAGTCATCCTTTCACGATACGCGAATGCGCGCGAATCACCATTCGGTTGGACTTGAATGTGAAATCGGGCGACGGGTACCGAAAGAAAACAGCCCCATTTCGGGCGTTCATTCCGCTCCGGATGACGCGACAACCAGCGAATGTAGAAAACAGCGCCCACAAACAGACCGGCAGTACCAAGGTAATTGCCAGGCACGCGTGGCAGGTAGTTGACCAGTCCGAGCCATACAGCCACGACAATGACGACAGCCACCGAGCGACGTATTATGTTCGTTTTCGAATTGAAGTCTTGATGTTTGTACATATGTCTGGTATAATAATCCTTGAAACCTCGTCTGCTTGCCGGGATGCGAGCAACGACGTTTCATTTTCTTCCCACCTCTGCGGCCCTACAGCGACACCATGCTCAGGCGTCAGCGACTGCGGAGTGAAACCGGGATCTCAACGCTTCGCCCACGCGTCGTGGCCGTCCGCTGCGGGGATCGATCGCCACCCACACGCTGCGCGCCCGAGCCAGAACCGTTCCGTCCGGGACGCGGAATATCTCCACGTGCCGGTCGAACTTCGCGCCCGCCGCCGCGCCGACGTGCGTTCGCGCCGCCAATTGGTCGCCCGGCATCGCCGGGCGCAGGTAGTC
>JAYTEU010000666.1:0-4768 GCA_043734985.1 Chthonomonadaceae bacterium | reverse complement strand
CAGCCGCCGGGATTCGCGGACGTAGGGCGCAATCGAAAGGCCGTCTGTACTGCCCATGATGTCCATCGCGAGCTGAAGCTCGGGATAGCCAACGCCCGCGCCGTTGTCACGGGGGCATTCCGTCTGAAGCCAGTAGAGGAAGCCCAGCGCGAACGCCTTGGCTCGCTTAAGCACGCGAATCTGGTCCTTCAGCGGCTTGTCGGTCATGGTCTCGTCCTGGAAGTCGTTGCCGATCCAGTTGATCATCGCCACATCCTGGTCGGGGCTCTTCTTGCCTTTGAAGCTTGCGCCCGCCACGAGCCTCCTATAGCTCCAGAAGGACCTCAATGGCGCGGTCTTCGCCGATTTCCTCGACACCGCCTTCGAATTCGCAAAGACCTTGTAGATCACCTGCGTATCCGGGGAGCTGAGATCCATGGTGTAGCGTCCAAGCGACTTGAAGTAGTCGTACTCTTCCGGCTTGGGGATCACGTTGCCCGGAACGTTGGGCTTGTACCGGAGGGCAAAGCAGTAAGTGAAGCTCTGTACCCAGTCCGAATGGGCAGCTTCCGGCGCGTACTTCTCGTTATAGGTCGCCTTGCTCTCGGCCCCAACCGTCCACGGGCACTCGGCGTACATCAGGCCCTCGCCGGTCTCGGTCGCATCCAGCATGTACTTGGCGGTGACGCGCGTCATGACGGCGGTGTCCAGATTGACAAAATCGGCGCTCTCGAACCGTCCCGACGACGAGCGTGTAACGCGCACAAGCTGGTGTCTTCGGAGTATCTGCTTCACGCCGCCGGCAACCTGGGGCTGCTTCACGCCGCCGGCAACCTGGGGCTGCTTGAGGCGGTTCAGGATCACCTCCTGCCATTTCAGCGGCTCGCCGGAGACGCGGCTTACCCAGCAGTCGCCGACGTTCTTCGACTTGCCCGGCAGTATCCCAGGCATGGCGGCGTACTTTGCGCGCAGGGCGGTCCGAAGCTCACGATAGGCCTTCGTCCCACAGCCGGGGCTGGTCTCTATGAAACGGTTCTCATCCGGGCACGCGACGGCCTGAGAGGAGAACTGGCCGCCCAGTTGTGACGTCGGCTCCGTGACGATAACGCTCATCTTATTGCGCGCAAGCGCTTCCGCCGCCGCCACGCCCCCTGTACCGCCTCCTACCACCAGGACATCGCATGACAGCGTCGACTCCGGTCCGCGAGTCAACAGGGTGCGCGTCGGAGCCGACACCGGGCCGGATCGCATTACCTTGGCCGCGGATCGCGCCGGTTCCAGGATAGTGCGGACCACTTCGAGCTTCTCGACATCCACCGCCTGGGCGAGCATCTTGGTTCCGACCGAACGGGTTGCCCCGTTCGTCCGACCGGCTCCAGGTTGGACCTGCGCCCCCCCGCCCGCACCGGCCAGCGCCGACAGCAGCATCGCGCCGATCGCTGCAAACCGGATATCCCGACGAATAACCATGAGGAATCTCCAATCAGATGAGCAAAATCGGACAGGAAGGACGGCGCGACCGATGCCGCGCCCGACCAACTTGAGAGGTTCCATGTAATTTTCTCCAGCGACCGAGGATTCCTGCGTGACGGATTTGTAAACAGCCAACGGATCAGATGCCGATCGCGCCTCCTTCATCCACCTATCCGATGTGCCCCCAACAGGTTACGACCCACAAATGCATTGCCACGCCCGATGGCGAATTGACCTATCGCCGCGCCCTCGCTATAATGGCGATAGGAGATCGTCACAGAGGATTTCACCCGGCTGCCGGGGAAGTGGCAGCCACGGTACCAAGCCGGCGGAGGAATAATGACGGTTTTCTCGGATATCATGGCCGAGGCGCGCGACGACCAGGTATTTCCTATCGCGATCGGCCTGCTCGCGACCATCGCCCTTGTGCGGGCGTTTGCCAAACAGGAACACCGGCGGCTCCCCGGGATAGTGGCCCTCTTCGTGCTTCAGCTAATACTCGTGCCAATCGCGGGCGCGCTTCGGACGAACACCCCGTCGCTCTACGCCGACGTTCGGCTCACCTGCCTGATCTTTGCCACGCTGTGCGTCGTCGGAATGGTCGGAACCCTGCTCTTCGACGTGCTCCTTCCTCATTTGCGCTGTCGTCTTCCGCGCATAATGCGGGATCTCATCGGCGCGGCGGCGACGCTCCTCTCGATATTCGCGATCGCATCGCGCCTCGGGTTCAACATATCCGGTATCATTGCGACTTCCGCCGTCGTCACTGCCGTTATCGGATTCTCGCTCCAGGACACGCTCGGCAACATTATGGGCGGACTGGCGCTTCAGCTAGACAACTCGATCTCGGTCGGCGACTGGATCAAAGTAGAGGGTCCGGCGAACCCGATCAACGGGCGCGTCGTCGAGATACGCTGGCGCTACACCGCCGTGGAGACGCGGAACTGGGAGACGATCATCGTCCCGAACAGCACCCTCATGAAAGGGCAGGTGCTCGTCCTTGGCCGCCGAACCGATCAGCCTGTGCAGTGGCGGCGATGGGTCTGGTTCAATGTGGACTTCCGGTACTCCCCAACCGAAGTGATCGAGCTGGTCGAGAAAGCCATCCGTACGGGCACGATCGACTGCGTTGCTGCCGAGCCGCTTCCGAACTGTATCCTCGTCGACTTCACGGAAAGCTATGCACGGTACGCGGTTCGCTACTGGCTGACCGATTTCGCCGTCGACGACCCTACGGACAGCACAATCCGGACTCGGATCTACTTTGCCCTGAAACGCGCGGGGATCCCGCTCTCCATCCCCGCGCATGCAATTTTCCTGACCGAAGAGTCGAGGGAGCGGAGCGAAGCGAAGGCCGGGAAAGATCGCGAGCGCCGCCTGAAGGCGCTCGCGAGCGTCAGCATTTTCGCGCACCTGGATGCCGCTGACAGGAATGAACTCGCCGACTCGCTGAAGTTCTCGCCGTTCAGCCGAAACGAGATACTAACGCACCAAGGCGCGGAGGCACACTGGCTGTACATGGTCATCGAGGGAGAGGTATCCGTTCGCGTTTCGGTCGAAGGCGCGCCTGAGCGTGAGGTCGCCCGGTTGAAAGACGGCGACTTTTTCGGCGAGATGGGACTGGTAACAGGCGCACCGCGATCCGCGACGATCGTCGCGCTGACTTCGATCGAGTGCTACCGGCTCGATAAGGCCGCCTTTCAGGCGATCGTTCGGCGGCGGCCGGAGCTTGCGGAAGAGGTCGCGGCGGTGCTCGCCAAGCGGAGTGTCGAACTAGAGGCCGTGAAAGAGAACATGGGCGAGGAGGCGAAACTGCGGCGGATCGCGACGGCGAAGACAGACCACCTCGCAAGTATCCGAAAGTTTCTGTCGCTGAGCGGCGAGTAGGGCTACAGTAGTCTGTAGTGAATGCCGTCGCGCCGTCCGTTTTCCGGGCGTCGGGCTTTGATTTCGGTATATATGCCATGACTTACGATTTAGGAAATTCGAGGCGCGGGATTTGCGAGTGTCCCAAGTGCCGGTTCACAATGGAGCCTTTGCGGAGGAGCGTGTATCTCTCGCAAAACGCAGGATACTCGCTCGACAGCGGCACGAGATGGGACCCGGATGACAACGTCGCGACTTCGTTCCTGGTCGGCAGCCTGTCGCGCTTCTTCTGGCGGCACTTCCTGGAGCCGATTGCGGGCAAGCTTATCGGCGAGTGGCGGAACCGGGCGCGCAGGCGCATCCTAAAGGAGTATCCGGACAGTCTTATCTGCCCGCACTGCCGCCATATACTGAGGCGGAAGTAGCTGCAAAGGCGGCCCAAATCGTCAAAAGGGATCAGAATACGCGGGAGAGGACGGGGCAAGTGTCTATGTCGTTGGTTATCAAGCTTGTGAGGCATGGAGAGTCGCAGGCCAACGTGGGAGAGCTCAACCCTGCGGAGGTGGGCGACCATACCATCGCTTTGACGGCGCTGGGCCGCGAACAGGCGCGCTTGGCGGGCCGGGAACTCGGGGCGACCTTCCTCACGGGGGCGCTTGCCTACTGCTCCCCCTTTCAGCGCGCGCGGGAGACCATGGCGGGGCTGATAGAGGGCGCAGGGCTGCAGCAGGGCGAAGTGCGCATATTTGAAGACCCACGGTTGCGGGAGGTGGAGCACGGCTACACGGACGTTCCATCGCAGGAGGCGCTGCGGCGCGCCCATGGCTGGTTCTACTACCGGTTTCACGGAGGCGAGAGCCCCGCGGACTGCTATGACAGGACTTCGGGGTTTCTGGACAGCCTGATGCGCCAGGCGGAGCGGAAGCAGGCCGAAAAGGCACTGGTCGTAACGCACAGCCTGACGATCCGGTGCTTCGTGATGCGCTTCCTACACCTGACCGTCGAGCAGTTCGACACGATCGCCGGTCCGGCTAACGGCTCCATCGTGACCCTGGCGCACAAAGAGCAAATCGAGGATCCCGAATTCGTATCCGGGCGGTGGGGAGTGACCGGACTGCGCCGCCGGAAAGCGTAAGAGATGCGAGCAGAGGGACCGGATAATTCGAGCGTGCCTGAGCCACGGAGACGGAGCGGGCAGAAATCGCGGCGATTTGCGGCGGGATGCGGCTGCCTTGCGGCGGCGCTTGGCGTGCTGGCGTGGTTCCTGTCACGCGAACCGCAGCTTACCGACCATGCGGCGCGGGTGACCAATGTTACCAACTATGCCTGGATCGACGACCATCAACTGCTCTGGGCCATTCCCGCGTCCTCGCACCTTTCGCGCATCAACCTCCTCACGCACGAGCAGCGTCGGATCGAAAGCATAGATGCCCTCGCGGACGCGAAGACC
>JAYTEU010000665.1:0-4173 GCA_043734985.1 Chthonomonadaceae bacterium | reverse complement strand
GGCGATCTTGTCTGCCAGCCAGCGGGCATCCTCTTCGGTATCATCGGTTCGCACGCCCAGCAAGACCAGATATCCTCGACCGATCCTTCCCGTTTCGTTTGCCTCGCCGTTCTCTATTGAGAGCGCGTGCGCGGAAGAGACTCTTTGGACGACGGCTCGCATATCGATCTCCAGGAACGGGGACTAAGGCGCGGAGTTGAGCTGGCCACGGGCATCGGATCGGACCGGTTCGGGCAGGTGATCGAGCATCTCCGAGACGGTTACGCAGCGGTAACCGCGCTTCCGCAGCGCCTCCAGTATGGCGGGAAGGGCTTCGGCGGTGCTCGGATAGTCGTGCAGCAGCAGAATCGAGCCGTTTTCGATCCGGCTCAGGGTTCGATCGGCGATGACTTGGGCAGAAGCAGGATCGGCGGCATCGGCATCCTTGGCGGCGGTCGTGTAGCTTACCGTCACGTAGCCCAGGCGTCGGGCATCCTCCAGGACGGTCGCGTTGAAGCGCATGCCCGGCGGTCGAAGCAGCTTAAGGTGCCTGTCGGTAATCGCGAAAAAGCCAATGTCGGGGTCGTTGATCTCGCGGCGACGCTCGCCGGGAGAGAGTTCCGTCAGATAGAGATGATGATCGCTGTGGTTGGCCATCTCGTGCCCCTCGGCCAGGGTACGGCGCACGAGGGCCGGGCTGCGCCCCATGTTCGCCCCGACATCGAAGAACGTGGCGTGAACTCCATAGCGCTTCAGGGTATCCAGGATTAGCGGGCGGCTCCTGGGATGCGGGCCGTCGTCGAAGGTGAGGGCCACTTCAGCCAGCTTGCGGCTTCCATGGAGCAGCAGCGCCTCACGGGAATGGTAGAGGTCTTCCCCTCGGCTGCGGCGATACCAGAGGTTGAGGTTGAATGTGTGGCTCCAGCCGGTTCCCCGATAGCGCGTATACCAGACGCAGCCGCCATACAGTATGGCGGCGCCCAGAATCACAAGCAGAGCGCGACCCGCCGCAGTCTGTGTGAGAAAGCGCGGTTTCCGGACATTTGCGGTGGCGCGAGCTGGGGCGTCGGGTGAGATCGGAGCCGAAGGTTGCATGGTATAGTATACCATTCGGCGCAATCTCGTCCCGATTTCGGTTGACAACGATCGCAGTACTGTGTTATCCTCATAAAAACTCTAGCTGCCAGGCGACATCGACCCTGAGGAACCGCGCACGTTGTGCCGACAATAAATATTGACCGATGATGTAAAAGGCAAACCCACAGAAATGTGGGGACGCAAAGCCATGGGCCTAAAGGGGATTGAGCTTGATTTGACGCGAAGCAGCTTCGCCTCAGTTAAACGGCTCTCAGTATTCTCCTGATGGTTGCCAGGTTGCCGTCCTCGAAGTAAAACGTGGCCGACAGGCCGTTTTTACCGAACAGGAGGCAAATAAGTGAAAATTTCAGAACAGGAAGTCTCTCGTTTACTCGCCTATTCGCCTTTTGAGCGAACGGCCGGTACCTCTCATGCGGTTGTTGCGGACAGGTCGGCTGTCCGAACCACACCGGCGTCCAGCGTGGATATCTCCGACAAAGCGAATGAAGTACGTCGAGTAGCAGGATTGATCAAACAACTTCCCGAAGTCCGAGAGGACCGTGTCCAGGCGCTCAAGGCGCAGATCGAAAACGGCACGTACCACGTCAGCAGCGAAGACATTGCCGATCTCATTATTCGCCGAGCGCTGGCGGACAATACAGCAAACTAATCTCCTTTCGGAGTCCGACTTACAATTAATGGTTGCTGCGCATGAGCGTTGGCACCCACAGGGTACCCAGGCGACAGCGTGAACGCCTTCGCTAGGGGGCCTTCGGCCAAATGCCCCTCCGGGGCACAATGCAGCGAAGATGGCCCAACGCTTATGCGCGCTAACCATTAATGTAAGGCTAATATGAACTGTACGGCTCGCGCGAGCCAGGATTCAGCGCCAAAAGACCAGATGCGTACTAACGCAACTGGTCTTTTGGCGTTACGCACTGCATTTTTGAGAGGGAGGAGCCTTGATGCGAATCATCACCTACAATACGCGGGGCAGCCTGGGAATGGATGGCGTGCGCTCGACGCCGCGGATCGCGGAGACGCTGCGCCCCCTGTCGGCGGACGTAATCTGCTTTCAGGAGGTTTACGAACGCATCCCGCCGCCGCTGGAGGACCAACCCGCCAAGCTCGCCGCCCTGCTCAATCGACGCTTTACGTTTCAGCGCTGCCTGGACTTCGCGATAGGGGGATACGGAAATGGAATTGCGGCGCCCGTTATCGGGGAGAGTTTTCACCACATCCTTCCCAGCAGTAGGGAGCAGCGCGGGGCCCTGGAACTGCGGCTGCGCGGGGTCGGCGGACTGTCCTCCGTGACGGTATTCTGCACGCATTTTGGCCTGGATGCGGACGAGCGTAAGCTCCAGGCGGAGGCGCTCGCCAATCTGGTGAACGCCGCGCCGCGCCCAGTAGTGGTTTGCGGCGATCTCAACGAGGCTTTTGGCGGCGAGGCCGTGCGGCGGTTGCTGGCTCTCGCCGGGCTGATCGATTCGGACGCCGGAGGAAACAGGCCGACGTTTACTGCGACGAATCCGTCGATACGCATCGACTACATCCTGCACTCTCCCGACCTGCGCGCGTCGTCGTTCGAGGTCGTGAGTTCAGAGGCGTCGGATCATCTGCCCGTTATGGCGGATATCGTCTCAAGCGCCCTTCCGCCCGCTCGGTAAGGTGTCCAAAATGCCGGCGACCCGTGCGAATCGCGCTCGCCATGCAGACAAACGTCTAATAATGGCGAATATTTGTTGTATTGTTGTACTGAAAAGTGGATTTTAGTCTACTGTTGTTCGCCGTGAAACAGTGAGCGGCGCGCGCGGTACTACCGAATAAATGCCGCGACCTGCCCGGCCCATGCGTCCATTGCGTTGATCCGGCTGTCCGGCACGAGGTTGAGACTGTCGATCTCCTCGGGGCCGCGCCGGCAGAATGCCTCCGACTCCGGGCTGTGCCGCAGTTCGCCGCTTAATATCTCCGCCTCAAAACAGATCACGAAACTCTGGAAGATGTTTCCGTCCGGGTAGTGGATAATGCTTCTTGGGTCCGAATTCACGGAAATGATGCGCACGACTCGCGTCTCAAGGCCCGTTTCCTCCAGCGTTTCGCGTACGCAGCACTCCTGCGCCGATTCGCCGAGATCCATCCGGCCACCGGGCAGCGACCAAAATTCGCTCTTGTTGCGCTTCATGAACAGGATGCGCCTGTCCGAGTCGAACAGGACGGAGGAGACTCCCGGGCGAACGGGCGTGTTCGGCGCCGGGGCTTCGGGCTCTCCGTAATAGAAGCGCTCCAGCTGAATGATCGGGCGCTCCGCTTGGTCGCTCATCGGCCTCTGTCCACGGCGAGCAGCATTTCGGTCAGCCGTTCCAGATCCTGATCGGAGTAGAACTCGATCTCGATCCTGCCTGCCGCGACGGAGGTTCGGCGAATGGCGACCTTTGTGCCGAGCGCCTGCCGCATCCGGTCGGCAACATCAGCTTCGTTGGGATCTGATTCGCTGCTGCCGCCTGCCATGTGGGGCGCTGGAGCAGTCTTTGCCGGCTTCGCCGCCACCGGCGCGAGCAGTCCTCCGCCGGCCATGGCATCGCGAGACTTTCGTGCGAGCCGCTCCGTGTCCCGCACGGAGAGGTGTTTCTTGCGCGTCTCGTGCCACGCGTGCAGGATGGCTTGCGAAAACTCCGCCATCATCAGCGCCCGCGCGTGCCCCTCGGTGATTTCGCCCTGCTCTACGCTCTCCTGCACTTCGTTCGGCAGCCGGAGAAGGCGCAGAACGTTCGCGATGGCGGAGCGGCTCTTCCCCACGCGCTGCGCGATGGTATCCTGCGTCATCTCGAACTCGTCGATGAGGCGGCGATAAGCGCGGGCAGCCTCTATCGCGCCGATGTCCTCCCGCTGCAGGTTCTCGACGACCGCCATCTCAAGCTGCTCCTGATCCGTGCAGTCCTTGACGATCGCAGGCACCGAAGGCAGGCCCGCTCTCTCCGCGGCGCGAAATCGGCGCTCCCCCGCGACCAGTTGATACCGCTCCGGCGCCATCTTGCGGACCAGTATGGGCTGCAGGATGCCGTGCTCGCGTACGGAGGCGACCAGATCGGCCATCTTCTCGGGGTCGAACAGCGTGCG
>JAYTEU010000664.1:0-8133 GCA_043734985.1 Chthonomonadaceae bacterium | reverse complement strand
ACCGCCCGCTCCCTGCTGAACCTTGACGAGGCGGTGACAAAGCGGTGAGAAGGTGAGGAAGTGAAGCGGGTGAGTGGGTGTAAATTGCTGAAAGGACGGACGATATGTCGAGTCTACTCCGAGAGACTGAACAGAGCGTAGAGGGTCGCGTGGTGCGATTCGCCGAGCGACCGATAACATTTGACCACTTCATTGATCTTGCCGAGGGGCTCGATGTGGAATTGGTCGATGGTGTAGTTGTGGAGAAGGCCATGATTCAGCTTGACCATGAGTTGTGTTCGGCTTGGCTTTACCAGGTGGTCGGTCCCTACGTGAAGCGGCGGAGACTCGGCATAATGTTAGGTTCTCGGATAATGGTTGCGGCGGACGAGTTCGGCGGACGAATGCCGGACCTGCTCTTTGTGCGGCAGGATCGCCTCGATATCGTTCGGCAGAAGGCTGTGTACGGCGCTCCAGACCTTGTGATCGAGATCGTCTCGCCGAACGATCGCCCGTCCGATTTGCGCGCCCTTGAGGCGGATTACATTCGGCTAGGCGTTCCCGAGATTATCTTTATCGACCAGAAAAAGGAGACGGTCCGAATAGTACGGCGGCGCGAAGACGGATACGTCGAGGAGATTATTGAGGCGGGTCCGGTCGAATTCGAAACGATAGCAGGAATAAGGCTGGATGCTGCCTGCCTACTCCGTGAGCCGCGTCCCGATGTCTACGATACTCTGACGCATCTGCTAACAAGTGATGGCGCCTGACCTAGATTGGATTTCTACGTATGGACCCGCACCATGAACGAATACTACAGATCGCGCGACGGCACTTTTTTAGGGAGTGCGGCGTGGGGCTTGGCAAGATCGCGCTGGCCTCGCTCCTGACAGATGCGTTCGCAACCGGGGCAGCCGAGGCGCAGGCGGCTGCGCGTGGTGGGAATGCGGCTACGGCTTTGCTGCCCCGGCCACCGCACTTCTCACCGAAGGCAAAAGGCGTCATTCATCTGTTCATGGCGGGGGCCCCGAGCCAGTTGGACCTGTTCGACTATAAGCCGGAATTGGTGAAGTTTGAGGGCAAGCCTATTCCGCCGTCGATCATAAACGGGCAGCGATATGCGTTCATCCGGCCGGATGCGGCGGTGCTTGGCCCGCGGTTTAAGTTTGCAAAGCATGGAAAGTCCGGCGGCGAGCTTTCGGAGATGCTGCCGTTCCTCGCGGAGGTTATCGACGACATCTGCATCGTGAAGTCGATGAAGACGGACCAGTTCAACCATGCTCCCGCGCAGATATTGTTCAACACAGGCTTCTCGCAGCCGGGCCGCCCGAGCCTTGGGTCCTGGGCAACGTACGGGCTTGGCTCGGAGGCGAGGGATCTGCCTGCTTTCGTGGTAATGTCGACCGGCGCGGGCATCAGTGGCGGGGCCGCGAACTGGTCCGGCGGGTTCCTTCCGACCGTCTATTCGGGCGTGCGCCTGCGGAACCAGGGCGATCCAATCCTGGACGTGTCGCGACCGGCGGGAGTGGACGCCAAGCTTCAGCGGGACACGATCGACCTTATTGGCACGATGAACCAGCGGCAATTGGCAGTGGACGGAGATCCTGAGATCGCCGCGCGAATCGCGGCCTACGAGATGTCCTACCGTCTCCAGACTTCCGCGCCCGAGCTGATGGACCTGCGCTCTGAGTCGAAGGCGACGCTGGAGTTGTACGGCGCGGACCCCGATAAGCCGTCGTTTGCGCGCGCCTGTCTCCTCGCACGGCGGATGATCGAGCGGGGGGTTCGGTTTATCAATATCTACCACGAGGGCTGGGACGCGCACTCGGACGTCGCGGGCAACCTGCGAAACAACTGCGGCGCGACGGATCGTGCTTCAGCCGCCCTCGTCAAGGACTTAAAACAGCGAGGCCTGCTGGACGAAACGCTGGTTATCTGGGGCGGCGAGTTCGGCCGCACTCCTATGGTCCAAACGAACCCATCGATGGGCACCAGCCTCGGCCGCGATCACCATCCCTCTGCTTACACGATGTGGCTGGCGGGCGGGGGCGCAAAGGGCGGTCTGAGTTACGGCAGGACAGACGATCTCGGCTTCCACGTGGTAGAGAACCAGGTACATATCCACGACATGCAGGCGACCATTCTCCACCTGCTCGGCCTGGACCACACGCGCCTGACCTATCGCTACGCCGGACGCGACTTCCGCCTTACGGATGTACACGGCGCCGTCGTGAAGGATCTGCTGGCATAACGGAAACGCCAATCCCCAACCCTTGCGAAAGTGTGGGCGAAGGAAGGCGTCGACTTTCGACGATCCGGTCGCTTTGAACTTCGCGGCGTCCCAATCGAACGCCTCCTGTCGATTTTTACTCCCGATTGCACGGACGATCGTTTGTGTTTGCCAATCGGTGCGGTTTTCGCTATAATAGGCGCAAGCCGTTTGCCTCCTGGCGCGGCGGGAGGAAAATGACTTGGTCAGCGTATGGCTTTCCCTGGTTGCAATGGCCGCAATCGGCGCGGCGGCACAGACTTCGCCGCAAATGGATATCGATTCCCTTCCGGTCATTGCCGAGCTTCCGGACCCGTTTCTCAAGGAGGGTGGCGAGCGCATCCACGCTCGCTCGGAATGGAAGGCGCAGCGTAGGGCGCTGATGGACAAAGTGCTGCGCTACGAGTACGGTGCGCTCCCGCCGGTACCGCGCAACGTGGCCGGGCGAGAGCTATCCACTCGGCATGTCGAGGGTCTGGACGCGGACGAGAAGATCATCGAGCTTTCGATGGGGCCGAAGTCCGCCGTCACCACGCACATTACGCTGACGTTTCCCCACGGCGCAGGTCCTTTCCCAATAATTCTGCGCGGCGACTTCATTGCCGGCGACAAAGGGTCGTGGAGAAAGCTCGACCCTGAGATCGTCGCGGCAGTGGTGAAGCGAGGATATGCACTCGCGGAGTTCGATCGGGCGGAGATCGCGAAGGACAGTGCGGAGCGCAATGGGGTCTATGCCGCATATCCTAATTACAATGGCAGCCGCCTCTCTGCATGGGCTTGGGCTTACCATCGGGTCATCGACTATCTAGTCAAACAGCCCTATGTCAATTCAAAGAGGATCGTGGTAACCGGGCACTCCAGGGGCGGCAAGGCGGTACTGCTTGCAGGGGCGACCGATGAGCGGATTGCAGTGACGGCCCCGAACAACTCCGGGTGCGGCGGAGCGGGCTGCTTCCGGTTCCAGGCGCAAAAGAGTGAGGATATTACCGCCATCCTTAGGAATTTCCCGTTCTGGTTCCAGCCGGAGTTCCAAAAGTTCGTTGGCCATGTCGACAGGCTGCCTGTCGATCAGCACACGGTTAAAGCCCTGGTCGCACCGCGCGCCCTACTCTCTACGGAAGGACTGGACGATCTCTGGGCCAACCCGGAGGGCACGCAGCAGACCTATCTCGCGGCCCGCGAGGTGTACGACTTCCTTGGCTCGCGCGATCGGATTGGCATAGTGTATCGGCCAGGCGGGCACGCTCACGGACTGATAGATTGGATCACCCTGCTGGATTTCTCCGACTGGCAGCTCTTCGGCAAGAAGCCCGGTCGATCCTTCGATACTCTGGCCTTCCCAATCACCCCGAGGCCCTTCTCCTGGCGCGCGCCCGGAACCGCTCACACCGCATTTCCCGGCAAGACAAGCGATTACCACGGCTTCGAGCGGCACGATTTCGCGGTCGATGGCTGTGAGGCGATCGTCGTCTCACCGCACGTCGCAGCGGGCGGCAGGCCCTGGATATGGCGTGCGGAGTTCTTCGACCACCGGCCGGAGACCGACCTGGCGCTTCTCGATCGCGGTTATCATCTCGCCTATATCCAGGTCGGCAATACCTTCGGGTGCCCCTCAGCAATGCACCACTGGGACGCTTTCCATAAAGAATTGACGGGCGTGTACGGCCTTGCGAAACGCCCCGTTCTGGAAGGGCTGAGCCGCGGCGGCCTTTATGTCTACAACTGGGCTGCCGCCAATCCCACAAAAGTGGCCGCCATCTATGCGGACAATCCGGTGTGCGACTTCAAAAGCTGGCCAGGCGGCAGGGGCAAGGGACCCGGAAGTCCAGACGATTGGAAGAAGCTTATCCAGGACTATGGTTTCAAGTCTGAAGCGGAAGCGCTCGCCTACAAGGGCAACCCTATCGACAGTCTCAAGCCGTTAGCTCGCGCCGGAGTTCCGCTGATCCACGTCTGCGGCGATGCGGACGAGGTTGTGCCGTACCCGGAGAACACGGTTCTGTTGCGGGAACGATACGAAAAACTGGGCGGGAAGATCGAAGTAATTGTGAAGCACGGGTTTCAGCACCACCCTCACGGGCTGGATGATCCGACGCCCGTGGTGGAGTTCCTGACTGCCGCAGCGCTGCGCGCGAAAGGATAGATCGTTCAATGATCGAGATTGCGGAGATGTTCCGCCCGGACCAGCCCGCGCTCTGGAGGCTGGCCAAGCAGGCAGGCGTAAACCATGTGGTCTCCGGCCTTGCGCGTATGGACGGCGGGCCGGATCGGCCCTGGGACTACGAACCCATGGCACGGTTAAAGGCGGATTACGAGGCGGCAGATCTGGAGCTGGCCGTTATTGAGAGCAGCCCGCCCATGCAGAATATCCGGCTGGGTCTGCCGGGGCGAGACGAAGAGATCGAGTGGTTCTGCACCATGCTGGCCAACATGGGCGCACTTGAGATTCCTGTGGTCTGCTACAACTTCATGGCGCACTTCGGCTGGACGCGTACGCATGTCGATATTCCGTGGCGCGGCGGCGCGCTGGTAACGGGTTACGACGACGCTGCAATGCAGGCCGGCGGCCTAACGGAGTACGGCGAAGTGCCGGAAGCGCGGATCTGGGAGAACTTCGAATACTTCCTCCGGCGCGTCCTGCCCGTTGCCGAGAAGGCGCGCGTAAAGCTGGCGCTGCACCCGGACGATCCGCCGCTTTCGCCGATACGCGGCATCGGTCGGATCATGCGGTCGGTCGAGAACTACCAGCGCGCCCTCGATCTGGCGGAGAGCGAATATCACGGCATAACGATGTGCCAGGGCAATTTCACTTTGATGACAGAGGACCTGCCCTCCGTAATTCGACACTTTGGAAAACAAGGGCGCATCCATTTCGTCCATTTTCGCGACGTCCGAGGCACGGCGGACAAGTTCCAGGAGGTCTTCCACGAAGAGGGCAAGACCGACATGTTCGCCTGCATGAAGGTCTACGCTGAGCTCGATTTCAAGGGCGTCCTCCGGCCGGACCACGTTCCAACGCTTGAAGGCGACAGCAACGAAAACCCCTGCTATTCCAGTTTCGGCCGCCTCCTCGCCATCGGATACATCACCGGCCTGCGCGAAGCGGCGTACGGTCGGAAGCACGAGTCTCACCGAATATGAAACCTCTCAAAATCACGGACCTACGGATTGCAGTTGTCGGACGCGCGCCGATGACCTGCCCCTTAATTCGCATCGATACCAACCAGGAAGGACTGTACGGGCTTGGGGAGGTTCGGGACGGAGCGAGCAAGACCTATGCGCTGATGCTCAAGAGTCGCCTGCTCGGCGAAGACCCTCGCGATGTGGACCGTCTCTTCCGAAAGATCAAGCAGTTCGGGCATCACGCGCGGCAAGGCGGCGGCGTGTGCGGCGTCGAGATGGCGCTCTGGGATATCGTCGGCAAGTACTACGGCGTACCGGTCTACCAGCTTCTGGGCGGCAAGTTTCGCGATACCATCCGGATATATGCCGACACCGACCTGGATGCCGACCCCGGCGCGGCAGGCAGGCGACTGAAGGCGCGAATGGACCAGGGCTTTACGTTCCTGAAGATGGACTTCATGCGCTTCGATAGAAAGACCAACGCGATCCGCGCCCTCTTTGGGAACTGCCGTGTACCGTCGCACCTTTCTGCCCGGGACGTCGCCAGGACGCCGCATATGTTCACCGGCATGGAGCTTACCGCCGACGAGATAGCCCGTACGGTGGAGTACATCGCGGAAGTGCGCCGGATCATCGGCAGTGATATCACGCTGGCTGCGGACCACTTCGGGCACTTCGGCGTGAACTCAATGATCCGGCTCGGTAAGGCGCTGGAGCCCTTCCACTTCGCCTGGCTGGAAGACCTCGTCCCGTGGCAGCAGATGGAGTTGTGGAGGCGCATTACCGACGCGATTTCGACTCCCACGTGTACGGGAGAGGATATCTATCTCAAAGAGGGCTTCGTGGAGCTATGCCGTAACCACGCGGTGGATGTCATTCACCCGGACCTTGCGACCTCCGGCGGCATCATGGAGACGAAGAAGATCGGCGATATCGCGCAGGATTTCGGCATTCCCATGGCCATGCACTTCGCGGGTACTCCCGTGTCCTTCATGGCGAACATTCACTGCGCGGCGGCCACCGAGAACTTCCTGGTCCTGGAGCACCACTCGGTCGACATACCCTGGTGGGACGATCTGGTGAATGGCATCGAAAAGCCGATCGTGCGGAACGGCTATGTAAAGGTGCCGGACGCGCCCGGCCTCGGCGTCACCCTCAACGAGGAAGTGCTGCGCGAGCATCTCACCGACGGCCGCTACTTCGAACCCACGCCGGAGTGGGACGACGAGCGGTCCGCGGACAGGCTGTGGAGTTGATTTCCCAAAGGAGCGAATATCATGTGGCTTAATCGGCGTGAGGATATCGAGCATTGGACGCGAACGTGGACCGCTGAGCGTTTTGCGGATGGCCGCCCGCGCGTTCCGGATGACATTCTGGAGCGGATGCGGCTGGTCACCGTTGAAGAGGCGTGGGGTGTTCTGAAGGGGCACGGGTACAAGTACCAGTATGCCGGAGACTGGCTGAACGTACATCCCGACCGGGTTCTGGTGGGCCGGGCCGTTACGGCGGCGTTCGTGCCCACTCGGCCGGACCTTCATTCCGTAGTGGAGGAGTGGGGCAAAGGGCGCGGGAGCGTGGGGCTTCACAACGCGTTCGTAATCGACACGCTTGTCGAAAACGATGTGATCGTCATCGATATGTTCGGCAAAGTCAAGGACGGCACGTTTGCGGGCGACAATCTCGGCACGGCCATCGCAAACAAGACCGGCACCGGCATGGTGATCCACGGCGGAATCCGCGACCTGCTGCGGGTTCAGGAGATACCCGATATCGCGATCTTTGCGCGGGGCATCGATGCCTCCGCCATCGCGGATGTCTCCATGAGCTACTTAAACGCGCCTGTCCGAATCGATCAGGCGACGGTGCTGCCCGGCGATGTGGTGCTCGGCTCTGTATCCGGTGTCATCTTCATTCCGCCGCACCTGGCACAGGAGGTCGTAGAGCGCTCCGAACTGATCCGCAAGCAGGACGAGTGGGGGCAGATACGCATTCGCGAGAGTAAGTACACTTCCGGGCAGGTGGACGGCAACTGGAACGACGAGATGCGCGCGGATTTTGCCGTTTGGCATGAGGAGAATAAGTAGCGCCATGACAAAGGTACCGGGCCTGGAGACAATACTTGAATTCGGCCTTTCGGACCGGGCGATCGACGCCGAGCAGATCCCGTGGGTGCCGCAAGGCGACCGCGTCTGGTTCAAGCCGCTGCGATTCGATCTCGCGACGGGACGGTGGGTCAACATCCTCAAGATCGTGGGCGGCGGACGCGTCAACCGGCACCGGCACAGCGGAGGGCAGGTGCTCGGCTTCTGCCTGAAGGGAAGCTGGCACTACCTGGAGCGGGAGTGGGTCGCGCGGCCGGGCACCTTTGTCTACGAGCCGCCCGGCGACATTCACACGCTGGTGGTGGACGAGGGGGAGATGCAGACGCTGTTCCTGCTCGAAGGCGTGGTCCAGTACCTGGATGATGACGATAACGTGGTCACGCAGGACGACGTATTCACCAAGCTCGACCGTTATCTCAAATTTTGCAAAGTCAACGGCGTGGAAGCGCAGAACTTGTGTTATTGATTGTCCGGGTCCATTAAAATAATTGCGCATTATTTTCAGAATCACTTGACATGGAATTGGTAAGATTGATATAATCCTAGCAATTCGTCGATTGGCCGTTGCTTGCGCAGTTCAAATCGTGGCCGAATTCCCGGCTTCCCCTGCCTCACGCGGCCAATGCATGCCCATTTCCTCTCCCTTCGACCGCGCCCACG
>JAYTEU010000663.1:0-3223 GCA_043734985.1 Chthonomonadaceae bacterium | reverse complement strand
GCAGCCGCTCAGTGCGGTAGGTAGCGGTGCGATCTTTTCGGAGTGAATTAATCGTACGAAAGGCGACTGTATGCCCGACGACGCGCAATCCGGACTTGTGATCAGACTCTTCGGTCCGTTATGACGCCCCCTGCCGCCGGCAACGCTCGGATCGTCCTCGACCAGCCGACGGAGTGCGTGATTGCTAACCTCAAGTCGCGCGATATTCTGCAAACCCATGAGTACGCAGATCTTTCGCGCGCTGTGGGCGCGCCGTTGCGATAGTTAACGTTCGCAATCCAGACTGGCCGACCGATAGTTAAGCCGACCGTCGTTCATCGGTCCGCACTGCGTGCTGCAGGGGGATCGTAAGAGAGAAGGTGGTTCCGTTGCCCAATTCGCTTTCGACCCAGATGCGTCCGCCGTGTGCCTCAGCGACCATTTTACAGAACGTGAGACCAAGGCCGGTAGACATCTTCCGACCCGCCTTCCGCGACTCGACCTGGGCAAATTTCTCGAATATGCGCTGAAACTCCTCCTCGGGAATACCTTCGCCGCTGTCCTTTACGCTGAAGATCAACCGGTCGCCATCCCCAAAAGGACGAGCCGAAAGGGTGACGGCGCCGGTATTCGACGCGAACTTTATAGCGTTCCCGAGCAGGTTGACGAGTACACGAGTTAGTTGGGCACGGTCCGCGCAGAAAAGGGGAAGGTCTGGATGCGCATCCAGAACAATAGACAGGTCTCTTTCTCGCGCCAGAGCGGCCACCTGGTCCGCCGCTTGCTGGAGTACATCCCTTACCGTGATCCCCTCTTCGTAATCGAGCCGGAAGGTACCGTCCTCGAGTTTGCTGATGTCGAGAAGATTATTGACTAACGCGAGCAGGGTCTGGCTGCCGGTGATGGCCATACTGAGGACCTCGGTCTGAATGCCGTCAAGGTCGCCCAGTGCCTCCATGGTCATAAGTCCGCTCAGTACCGAAGTGAGCGGCGTCCGCAGGTCGTGAACGATCATCTCGGTCAGTCCGGTTTGGAGTCTGGAGAGCTGCCGGAGCTGAACACAGCGCGCTTGCAGCTCGTCCCATAGACGTTTTTTCTCGAGGCAGACTTGCACTCGCGCCTTAAGCAGCACGGGTTCAATCGGCTTGTGGAGGTAGTCTTCAGCGCCCTGGGCGATACATCGTATCGCGGCCTTGTAATCCTCCGCCGCGGAGACCATAATCACCGGAATGCTCCGCAATTCCGGGTCCGCCTTCACGTGATCGAGCACTGCAAAACCGTCAAGCTCCGGCATGCTCACGTCCAACATTACGAGATCAAAGTGACGCTGCGCGAGGAGTTGCAGCGCTTCACGACCACCACTGGCTCCAATCACCGCATATCCGAGTTGACGGATATGCTCACTGAGAAGCAGGCGACTGGTGAGGATATCGTCTACTACCAGCACTTCGCCCGGGCTGAGGCCGACCACTGTCGATTGGTTCCCGATCTCGGCTCCGGTTTGCGTGACCGAAGGCAGCGATACCCTCGATGTCGTAATCATGGTTCTACTCCTATTTAGCTTCAAACGCCGCAATCAGTTGCTCGAGACTGCTCTCAATCGCGCGGAGGGCCGCTCGTGATTTCGCCAAATCGCGGCTGCGGCCAATGCCCTCCAACTCGAGGCATAGCCCCGCGAGAACCGTACCGCCCATTTGAGCGGAAGCCCCTTTCAGTCCGTGGGCAGCGGCTTGGAGCCCTTTCCCATCCGAGGCCGAGATTGCGCAGCGCATTCCCTCCACCAACGATCGACTATCACTTCGGAAGGCCTCGATCAAGTCGCTGAGCAGGCTTGGCCGGCCATTCTCCAGCATGTGGAGAAGCGCGCAACTGGCGGTTGGATTGATGATGAGCGCGTCTGCCGTCTCGTGCTCGTTCCCCACAATGCCATCGACGTTTCGTGAAATTGCGCTAACATCGTCACAGCGCTTTTCATCAGGCAAGCGCTGATTTGGGTCGGATCCGGTAGAGTCCCTATTATGGAGCGCGGAATTGACTATGCACCTAACGGACTCGGTAGACGCCAACCGATCGCGTGTCCATTCGCCTGCTTGCCGGAGGACCGCCTGTAATTCATCCAACCTTATCGGCTTCGACAGATAGCCATCCATTCCGGCCGATTTGCACTCATCTCGGTCCTGGGACATGGCGTGGGCGGTCAGCGCGACAATATACGGGCGCGCCTCATCCGTCCATCGCTGTCGAATCGCACGTGTCGCATCCAGCCCATCCATGTCCGGCATCAGCACATCCATCAGCACCAGGTCGTAGCGCTGCCGATCGAGAGATGTGAGAACCTCCACGCCGTTAGCGGCTACATCGACTGCATATCCCATCCCCGCCAGTAACTTCCGCATGAGCTTCTGGTTTGTAGGAAGATCCTCCGCGAGCAGGATATGAAGTGGAAAACGCTTTGCAAGCCCTGCATCCAGCTCGAACTTCACAGGCCGGTGCAGCGAATCTGAAGGAGCGGTACCAACCACGATGGTAGCGTGGAACGTGGTACCTTTGCCTGCCTCACTCTCAGCCCAGATACTTCCGCCCATTCCTTCACAGAGCTGCTTACTGATCGCGAGGCCCAGACCCGTCCCGCCGTAACGACGAGAGGTCGACGCGTCCAATTGACAAAATGGCTTAAAGAGGTGATCCATCTTTTCGGCTGGAATTCCGATGCCAGTATCATGCACGGCGAAGTGCAGTTCATGACCGGTTGGCCCAAGCGCCACGCTGAAGACGGAGATCGCGATCTGCCCGCTTTCCGTAAACTTTATCGCATTGTTCACCAGATTGATCAGGATCTGGCGAAGCCTCATCGCGTCGCCCGAAACGTGAAGGTGCGTACCCTCCTGGATCATGCAGACGAGGGATATTCCTTTCGCTGTAGCCTGCGGAGCCATGAGGTCTCTTACCGTACCGACACAACTCCCGAGGTCAAATGGACAATTTTCCGCCTCGAATTGCCCCGATTCGAACCGGGAGTAGTCCAGGATGCTGTTCAGTAGAAGGAGCAAACTCTCGCCACTATCCCGGATAGTGACCGCGTAATCAAGCTGATCCGCGTCGAGGCTCGTATCGAGGAGCAACGCAGTCATGCCAATTATGCCATTCATCGGGGACCGAATCTCATGGCTCATGATGGCGAGAAATCGCCCCTTGGCGAAGGTCGCCTGCTCTGCTGTTTCTTTCGCCAATTTCATCTGCTCTG
>JAYTEU010000662.1:0-2183 GCA_043734985.1 Chthonomonadaceae bacterium | reverse complement strand
GTCAGCCCGAGGACGCCTGCCTTCGCCGTCGCATAGGCGGATCTGCCTGCTATGGCCACGTACGACATTATGGAGCCGAGCATAACGATGCGGCCCCACTTCCGCTCGATCATTCCGGGCAGCAGCGCCTGCGAGCACAGGAACGATCCCTTGACCGTGATGTCGATCACGGAGTCCCAATCCTCTTCCGTTAGCTCCGTCGTGGGCTTGCGCACGTTGATCCCGGCGTTATTAAGCAGTATATCGACCTTGCCGAACTCCTCTTCGCATTCCTGCGTCAGCCTCCGCACCGAAGCCGGGTCCGTCACGTCGCACGCGACGCCGATCACTTTTCGCCCGGTAGCCTGGGCGATCTCGGCTGCCGCTTCTGTCGCCTCGAATCCGTTGCGGCTGCAGATCGCCACGTCCGCGCCGGCTTCCGCAAGCGCCAGCGCCATGCTGCGCCCCAATCCCTTGCTGCCGCCGGTAACGAGCGCCGCGCGCCCATCCAGCCTGAATGAATCGAATACGGACATTGCGGTTTTAATCTCCTAACCATTGGTGAATTTGTCAGTGTGTCCGATGCGACATGAACACCAACCCTGCCAGTATCGCCACAACCAGCAGTCCGGCATACAGCATGGCGAACGCCTCATCGCGCCTATATCTAAACGAATCGATGTGGCTTCCAATCACCACGACGGCTATCGGGATCAGCGCGGGCAGGTCGAGGCGACCCAGTATTACTACGCCCATAGTTGTGCATAGGATGCCGCAAAGCAGTACGAATGTCCTTCGGGAGGGCACCTGAAACCGCGCGAAGCAGGCAAAGAACAGGGCGATAAAGAGATAGTCCGCAAATCCCACCGCCAGCGGATGCGGGGCGCTCACTCCTGCCGGGGATTTCGGCAGCAGGCTGACCGTCAGCATGGTCATGGCCGCTTGGGCCGCCGGCGCTTTGCCGCTGTTTGCCTGGGAAACGAGACCCCCGCCAAAGACCACGTAGAGATCGATTAGCGCGAGCACGACCGCTATCGGCAGCAGAATCTTGATTTCGCGCACCAAGCGCGAAAGTACGACGCCAAGGGATACCGCCAGGGTCATCACCAGAAATCCCCGCACGCCCGGCGCCGCCTGGAATAGAGACCGATAGAACTCAAACACGTGTCTCGCCGTTGTTAACTGGCCTTGCGTGGTAAAGCGAAGAAAGGGCAGAGACATAAAAGGCAGTACGATGGCTGCGGAGAGAACGAGCGCGAATATCTGGCTGCGAAGCGATCGCGGCGACCGTGCCAGCGCAACCGTGTAGGTCAGCGTAATCACCAGCGACACGAGCGAGATGCCGGCGTATACGCCTTGATTTGTGGGCCGAAAGCGCGCAGCCAGCATCTGCAGAGCGAAATAGGCTAGTGCGGCCACGAGGGCGTAAATCGGATATGAGATCGGGAATCGTCCCACCCGGCGCGGACGGGGTGCATGGGCGGTGTTTGGGCCCGGCGGTTCTGAGCTGGCTGTGGAGAGCACGCCCGAGGGTGATTCCGGAGCGGGCAAGGATGTCGCGGTCGGTTCACCGGGTACGGGTTCCATGGTTTAGATGCGTTCTCCAATTGACAAAACAACGGTCATTATTATATAATAGTTGCCGTCGGACGTCAAGTTTGCCCTGAGCGTCCGCTCCATGAAAATAGCACAAATCGTGCGCGGCATCGATGAAGACGCCGTTGCTATCCGTAAATGCCCGTTTTCAGAGCGCCCGGCGCTCGCCCCGCGTACAATCGCCCTAAGGTCACTTCAACAGTCCGCCTGCTCGGTGCGCTCCCTCCCGCTGCCCATTCTTCATTTGGCGATCCCGGCCAGGTTTGCTCTGTAGACGGCGTTTCCGGAACGACAAGGACACACTCCGTGGCCTGGTCTTCGTCACTGACCCGTTGCGGTCCAAACCCGGCGCCGCCACGATAGCAAACGGTCTGCCAGCCGCAGCGCCGTAATAATTTATCCGAAAGGATTGGGAACCAATCATGAGTGAAAAGATGATGCGTATTGTTATAGCCGACGATGAGCCGATCATACGCCTCGACCTGAAACGCATGCTCGAAGATTGCGGCTATGACGTGGTCGGGGAGGCGGGCGACGGCGTCAAGGCGGTCGAACTGGCTCGAACGCTTAAGCCTGACGTCTGTATCCTGGACATAAAGATGCCTGAA
>JAYTEU010000661.1:0-3879 GCA_043734985.1 Chthonomonadaceae bacterium | reverse complement strand
CCCAATGCCGCTTTGATCAATACCGGAAAGCCCGCCTTGTGCGCGAACTCGATCGCCTCCTGCTCGCTGTTCACCACTCCGAGCGTGCCCGGGATAACGGGTACGCGCGCTTGGCGCATGGACTCCTTGGCGGCCGCCTTATCTCCCATGCGCTCCATGGCAGCGGCGGAGGGACCAATGAACTTCAGTCCGTGCGCTTCGCAGGCCTCCGCGAAGCTTGGGCGCTCCGAAAGAAATCCAATGCCGGGGTGCACTGCATCCGCGCCGGTGATGATGGCGGCGCTGATGATATTGAGCGCGTTCAGGTAGCTGTCTTTAGGCGGCGGGGGGCCGATACACACCGACTCATCGGCCATGTGGACATGCTGCGAATTGGAATCCGCCACGGAGTGGACGGCCACGGTCTTAATCTTGAGCTCTTGGCAGGCGCGAATGATACGAACGGCGATCTCGCCGCGATTTGCAATCAGAATCTTTTTGAACATCAGGCAGTCCGCAGAATCCTCTCAGTATTTTTCATGGCCGGGGTGCACGCACTTGACCTGTCCGGTCGCCGGATCGTACTGATAGGGCTCTTTGCCTTCTGGGCATGCTCGAAGTTCGCCGCTCAATTCCCGCATCTCGATCAGCGCTCCGGGAAACTTTCCATCGGTATCGCCGGTACGCGAGGCTTCGATGCACTGCCGGGCGCTGCGCAGGTTTTCCATGCAGACCACGTCCTTGGCGCGCTCCATGGGCGAGTGGGCTTTTCCGGGCGGAGCGTTCTTGGAGTGACCCAGAAGGACGCTATAGGTAATTCCGCTCAGTACAACGAGTATGGCCATTACCACAAGGATTTCGATCAGCGAGAATCCCTTGCGCGCTCGGTCGGCCAATTTAACAATACAATTCATCCCATACCTCCGGGAAATCCAGTCTGAAACATCACCGCTTTACACCGTGCGGGGCGCCGAAACACGTTCCACGCTCGGCGCCGCCTTCTCGGTCAATCCGGACGGATCTCGAACAAGGCCTGTCCATACTCTACGGGGTGGCTCGCCTCGATGAAAATATCGACGATCGTTCCCGTGGCCGGCGACTTGATCTCGGTCGTGAGCTTCATCGCCTCGATCACACCGACGACCTGACCTTCGGATACCCGCGCATTCAGGCCAACCAGCGGCTTGACATGGGCGAATACACCCACGAGGGGCGCAGTAATCAAAGTGTTCTCGATCGTCTCATCCGTCTGTCCATCCAGCTCATCGTCGACTATTACGCCGTACTGGGAGCTGTAGGTGTATTCGTCCGTCTCCGGCTCAGCCGCGAGGGAAGCATCGCGGGATCGCGGTGCTTTGCGTATCGAAATGCGCGCGCCATCCTGCCGTAATGTCAGTTCACCCACGCCGGATTCCCGGACCATCTGAACGAGCTGCTCTAAATCCGCGATTTCCATGTTTAAGCTATTGCCCTTGTCTTGCCGGTCTGCGGAACACTTAGATTTTTATCTTGAAGCACGTAAACTCAAGAAGGCGCTGCGCCCACGTCATCAAAACCAACGTCATGCAAACAATCAGTACAATCTCTACGACCATGTTGCCGGAAAGGCTCTTTGTGACCTCGCTCACGTTCGCTGGATGGGCGCCCGAAAAGGAAAACCTGGTGACTACGGATTCGATGTTGTTCATCGCGCTGCCGAAAATGCCCACTAGGTTGTTGAAATTCCAGAACACTAAAGCGGGCACCGCTATTGTGACCGGGCCGGAGAGGAAAGCGTACTTATGCCTCTGATGTTCGTTGTAAATCACGCAGTTGCGGCACCGCTCGCGTTTGGCGCCATCGCTCAGGTGTGGATTGGTGGGAATGCGCACTCCGCGCGGCCCGACTCGCGTTGTAATTGCGGACCGAGTCTTCTCATTGCTCTTCGTAAGGAGATCGCCGATAGGAATGAAGCCACCTCCGGAAACCGGTGCGGCAGTCATATCCTGGGGAGAGTCCTTTTCAGCGCCGCCCATCGCAAGCAGAATGATGTTCTCTTCGCACATGCACCCCACGCGCTGTTTCCAGCACTTGGTGCGTGCATGGTAGATCGGGCACTTTGCGCGAATACCGTCGCGGCAAAAGGGAAGCTGCCAGCATGCCGCGAAGGCGCCGATAAGCGCCTTAGGCCGGTCCATCTGTTTCGCGACTTCGGTTCCGTAGGTCAGCGCCGAAAGATCCTGTCGATTGCGGCTGTTGACTATGCGAGATATGAGTTCCCGCACCACTAGCGCCGCGCCGGGTGCGCCGATTACCAGGGCCGCGAGTCGGAATTCCGTGAAGAGCGCTTTTGCCGCGTCCCCGTTTGCAAGCTGCTGGCCGGAGCCCAGGTAGTCGATCGCAAACCGTATTCCGTATGCAAGGATCGCGGCAAGGGCGAGCAGTATTATGCCGAGCGCTTCAAATTCATAGAACAGGAACAGTCCGCTGACAAGCGCGATTACCAGCGCGATGTTCAAATAGAACGAAAGCTGACCGACGAGCTGGACTGCATGCATTGCGTCCGTCTTGTTATGGGCCGCACCGGCCAACTGGCCGGAAGCGAGCCCGTAAGTGAGGTACGCAAATAGACAAACTGCGGGCACAAGACCAAGCAGAAAGGTCTTTTGAGCCCATTCCCGAACGGTTTCGCTGAATCCGGAGCCTGTGTTTGTCATGATAGAAGTGTTTCACCTACTAACGCGTCAGTAGTACGGAAGTTGTCGCGGTGCTCGGCAGTAGGCGATCGGAGGCGGTACAGCAAATTGTCCGGTGAATAGGCCGCGCTTTCGAGCCTACTTAACACGTTCCAGGTAGCTGTCCGTCCGGGTGTCGACCTTGACCTTATCGCCAACACTCACGAAGAACGGTACGGTAACCACGGCGCCGCCCTCTAGAGTCGCCGGCTTGCCGCCGCCGGAGGAGGTATCCCCTTTGAAGTTGGGATCGGTCGAAATCACTTCCAACTCTACGAAAGTCGCGACTTCCGCGCCAAGTATCTTGCCGTCATGCTCGATGACGTTGACTTCCATTCCGTCTTTAAGATACTTGATCGAATCGCCGAATGTCGATCGGTTCACTTGGATCTGCTCGAACGTCTCCGGATGCATCAGGATATAGTCTTCGTCTTGCTTGTAAAGGTACTGCATCGGAAACCGGTCGAGAATCGCCTGTTCGAACTTTTCGCCGCCATTAAACGTTCGGTCGATCACGCCGCCCGTCTTCAGGTTTTTCAGCTTGGTGCGCATCACAGCGCCGCCCTTGCCGGGCTTATGATGCTGAAACCAGACTATCGTCCAGATGTCGTTGTTGAAAAGGATTGAAAGGCCGTTCTTAAAATCGCTGGTATCGACCGTTGGCACGATTACTACCTCCTGCGCGCTGTCGGGAGCGCGCCCGGCAGCATTGTCTGTCCTAAATTTGGCTGATTTTTAACGCGCCATTATAGCACAATCGCCGAATCGGTGCAACGACGGAGGAAGTGGCAGTCCCGCTCTATAAGACGTTTCTTGAGCGCTTCGGTTACACCGATTCGAGCGAGTACGGTTGGCGGCGGAACGAAAAAGTGCAGGCGCCTGTCTACACGGCAGCCTGCACCAGAGCCTCCTCGAATGGTTGGCAGAGAAGGGGCTATTTCGCCCTGACCGGCGCTGGAGCCGCCTGCTGCCGCAGCCGTTCCACTTCCGCCCGCAACTCTGCTACTTGCCGTCTGAGGTCGGCGTTCACAGCGCTCAGTTTATCGGCTTCGGCTCGACTTCTGGACGGGCCGCGATTTGTGGCTTTGTCCGCTACTTTCCCGCTGGACAAATGAGCGTCCATCTCGGCTCGCGCCTTCAGCATCTGCGACAGAGACTTCTCCGCGGACAAACGTGAGTTCAGACT
>JAYTEU010000660.1:0-7493 GCA_043734985.1 Chthonomonadaceae bacterium | reverse complement strand
CAGGCCGTACTACAGGAGACGAACGCGCTGCGTGACCGCGTGGCTCCATTCCTGGAGATGGAGCGTCGAGTAAACGACCTGGAGACGATGTGCGAGCTGCTGGCCGACGAGGCTGCGGCCGATGAGAAGGCCGTTTCGGAGCAGGAGGCTGATCTCAGACGCCTGGCGCGGGATATGGATCGCCTGGAGCTTCAGACGCTGCTTTCCGGCGAGCACGATCCCGCCGATGCGATCGTCGAGATCAAGGCAGGCGCGGGCGGCACAGACGCCTGCGACTGGGTGACGATGCTGCAGAAGATGTACCTGAAGTGGGCGGAGGCTAACGGCTACTCCTGCGATATCGTCGAAGAGACCGAAGCTGAAATCGCCGGGATGAAGAACACGACGTTTCTCGTGCATGGCAAGCATGCCTACGGATACCTTAAGGCCGAGCGCGGGGTCCATCGACTGGTGCGCATGTCCCCCTTCGATGCAAACAAGCGACGCCAGACCTCTTTCGCGTCCGTGGACGTCCTTCCCGATATCGGGGAAGAGGTAAAGGTCGATATCAACCAGGACGATCTGCGAATCGACTACTACCGTTCCAGCGGCGCAGGCGGACAGCATGTCAACAAGACCGATTCCGCCGTGCGGATCACGCATATTCCCACGGGGATTGTGGTAACTTGCCAGAACGAACGCTCGCAGCACAAGAACAAGGCGATGGCGATGCAGGTGCTGAAGGCCCGGATGCTGGATCGCGAGGAGCGGGAGAACCTGGAAAAGGTCGCCGCGCTTCGCGGTGAGACCAAGGCCAACGAGTGGGGCAACCAGGATCGGTCGTACACCTTCCAGCCATACACTCTGATAAAGGACTTGCGGACGGGCTATGAGACCGGCGACGTTATCGGAGTGATGAACGGGAACATTCAGCCGTTTCTGGAAGCCTACTTAAAGTGGAAACAATCGCCGAAGGATTGATTGCTTTTGCCGAAACGTCGATGCGGTCCTAAATAGTATTGATAGAGTAGAGAGACAGAATCGTCTCGTTTCGCGATGCCGGCAGAGGCGTTGGGTAGGCTTTACGGTCAAGCCTTACGTTAAGAAAGAGTGAGAGGAACTATCATGAGACCCAATGGGCGGCGAATTGTCGCCCTAGTCGGACTGATCGGCGCAATTACGCTGATTCAGGGCATAACGAACTCTGCCCGTGCGGATACGCAGAGGGCTGAGGTCGAGCTGACAACCAAGGATATTGGCTCCAAAGAGACTCCGCTGGGAGATATGGTCGCCGATGGGATACGCGCCGCCGTCAAAAGCGATGCAGCTTTCATTGCCGCGGACTACTTCAATGAGGTGACCATCCCGAAGGGTGCGTTCGGCGCCGGCGAAGTCCTGCGTGCTCTGGTTATGCCTGGGGACACCATCACAATCCTCAAACTGACCGGCGATCAGATTCAGCGCGGCATGGAACGAAGTCTGTTTCTGTACCCGAAATTTAACAGTGGCTTCCTACAGGTATCCGGGATCGCGGTCACGTTCAGGCCCGAAGCGGATGCCGACAAACGCGTTATATCCATCAAAATCAACGGAGATTCGCTGGAGATGACCAAGTCTTATCAGGTCGCCATGCCGACGCCGCTTGCGAAGGGCGGGCTTGCCTACTTTAAGATATGGAAAGCCTCTGATATCGTAAAAGAGACCGATAAGACGCTGCAGACCGCCATTAATTCTTACCTGGCGGACCATAAGACTATCGCGAAGAGCGAGGAGCGACTTATTGCTAAGGGCAAATAGTTCGTTAGTGCGTGCGGCTGCTTCCGCATTTGCCGCTATGTGGCTCGCGTACGGATGCAATACGCCCTCTGTAACGTCCGCGAACGTGGCAGCCGCGGGCGGCGCTAATCCCGGAACTTCTGGGGCCGCGGTTCCGTCATCCGTTAAGCCGCAGGCAAGCGACCATGAAGTGTTCGACAGCGGGCGCGCGATGGACATTTTGAAGAAACAGTGCGATTTCGGGGTGCGACCGCTAGGTTCGGACGCGCATGAGAAAACCAAGGACTATCTCGTCGCCCAGATGAAGCTGTATGCGGATGAAACCAAGCTCCAGGAGTTTAAGTACAGAAACATGCCGGTCACCAATGTGATTGGCGTATTCTATCCGGAAGGCTCCAGCAAGCCCGCCGAGCGCCCCGTAGTCTTGATGACGCATTGGGATACGCGACCGATTGCCGATGGCCCCAACTCGTCCGAGACGGCGCGCGGCGTTCAGTTCCGGTATGGCGCTACCGGATGGCGGCCCCTCGCACCGATAATGGGGGCGAACGACGCGGCATCCGGGGTCGGTGTATTGCTCGAACTGGCACGGATATTCAAGAAAAAACGGCCGCCCGTCGGAGTGATAATTCTGCTGGACGACGGGGAGGATTACGGCGACTTCCGAGCTAATAACAGCATAGGTGATGGCGTTGAGCTTGGGGCGCGCTATTTTGCAAAGAACTACCATAACGACAAGGCTTATGGCCAGCCCTCGTACGGTATCCTGCTCGACATGGTCGGTTCGAAGAACGCGATTTTTGTCAAAGAGGCGCTGTCCGAAGCCAGTGCTCCACGGGTCAATGAGAAGGTTTGGAATATTGCGCGCGAACTCGGTTACAGCAATATTTTTAGCCCGGTAGGAAGTCAGGATGTGGGAGACGATCACGTCTCGATGAATGCGGCCGGCATTCCCACGATCGACATCATTCATCCGCTGCCCGGTCCCGACGCGGCCGATGGAGGCTATCGGTACTGGCACACGCGGGAGGACACCGCCGACAAGTGCAGCGCCGCAACGCTCAAGGCCGTGGGCGATACGATTGCGGAAACGATCTATCGCGAAGCGCCGTCGAAATAGATGACCGCGAATGTGGAAGAATTCCTAACGTAGGCTTACACAAAATTTACAAAGCCACGTGGCAGTTTGCGGGACGTTAAGCTGTCCCTTGCATCGACGTCTTTACGACTGGGAGCCGGGCCATGTCCAAAGAAACCGGGCAGGAGAGTTTCCGCCACTCAGGCGCTGTCCACGAGAGCGAGCTCAAGGTGTGCGACCTGTGCAGTTCGCTCAACCTGGAGTGCAATGAAGAGTGCTTTATCTGCGGCTGGAACGGCCATTTCGAACGCAGCTACGACGTTGTGCATACGGCCGTGATGGTGGCAGTCCAACGGTACGGACAGCTTGAGCTTGAGAATCTTACGGACTTACGGAACTACCGGAGAGTAACGCCGAGCTTTGGAACGCGGCTGCGCGGGTGGCTGGATCACCTATGGAAATGGCTCAGCAGCTAGTTCGAACTCACCCGATGCAGCGGCGGCCTTCCCCCACGGGGAAGGCCGTTTTCGTCCGAAAGGATCGATTCGAGGAACCGATATGCCTACCGAAATGCCGGATAACAATGAGACCGCGCCGGAACCGCCTCCGACGCCCAGCGGCGTCACGCGCAGGCCGCCGGCCACGCCACATGACGGCGGATCGTTTCCGATCGCCGTCGTTGCGGGAATTCCGATTCGCATCCATGTGTCGTTCCTGCTCCTGTTCGCTTTTCTTGGTTTCCAGGTTTTCGGCACCCGGAGTGAAACTCCCGCAGGCGTGCTGCTGATTGCGGCGCTTTTCTTTTGCGTGGTGCTTCACGAGCTTGGACATGCCATAGTCGCAGGAAGATATGGAATTAGAACGCTCAGCATCACCCTATATCCCATTGGAGGCGTAGCAAGCCTCGAAGAGATGCCGCGTCCCACGCAGGAGCTCTGGATAGCGCTCGCAGGCCCCGCCGTGAACCTCGTTATCGCCGCGATCCTTTGGATCGTCCTGCAGCAATCGCATCAGCTCCAGCACTTTACGCTGTACATCGAGCCCGGCCGAAGTTTCCTCGCGAACTTGATGACAGCGAACATCCTTCTGGCTAGCTTCAATATGCTCCCTGCCTTCCCGATGGACGGCGGGCGCGTGCTCCGCGCTCTCATCGCTCGGGTCACGGATGAGAACAAGGCTACCGCGATTGCCGCCAGGATCGGACAGTTAATGGCGGTGCTGTTCGGGTTGTTCGGCCTCGCCACCGGACAGTTAATGATGTTGATTATCGCCGGCTTTATCTGGTTCGGCGCAGGGCAGGAGGCGTCCTATTTCCAGACTCGCGCACTGCTGGTAGGGCATCTTGTACGTGAGGCGATGGTCCGTGACTTTCACACCTTGCCTGTAGGCAGCACCCTCAAGCAGGCAGCCGATCTGCTCCTCGCCAGCAGCCAGCAGGATTTTCCGATCCTGAGCGGTTCCGACGTGGTCGGGGTTCTGTCCCGGTCGGCGCTGCTCCAGGGAATGGCAAGCGCAGGGCCGGACACCTTCGTGGCAGGCGTGATGGACCGCGACTACGCCACGGCCCGGCCGGATGAGGCGCTGGACGGGCTGCTTCAAAACCGGCTTACGGGGCCTGTTTTGGTGCTCCGCGACGGAGTGCCGTCAGACGCTTCCCTGGTCGGAATGATCACCCAGGAGAACCTGCTGGAGTTCCTCACTCTGACACAACTTGAGTCCCGGCCCCGCAGACGAGTTTAGCTCGTACAATCAGAAACGGCGCTGCCGTCCCCAAAGAATGTATACTACCCAACGACGTCGAATATCGGGCAAGCATCCGGTGTCATCCGCGTGGTGAGAACGGATCAAACAATCTCAGGAGTACTTGATGACTTTCCGTATAAGGTCGGTGCGGGCAATCCTTACGGCGCTTCTCCTGCAGTTGCTTGGCGTCCTGGCCTGCTCGGGCGCAATCGCGCAGGCTGCGCAACCCTTTCGATTTGCGATATACGGTGACACGCGCGATGGCCATAAGGCGCACCGGGATGTGGTGGCGCGAATCATGGAGGCGAAACCGGTCTTCGTTCTTCAGACAGGCGACCTCGTTCACACGGGTACCGACAATTCGCTCTGGAAGACGTACGACGATATCACCGGCGAGATGCGGAAAAGACTGCCCGTCTATCCGGCGCGTGGAAATCACGATGTCGGTGGTACGGGGTATGAAGATCGCGTAACAGCCCCTTTCACTTCCGGCAACAAGCTTTGGTATTCGTTCAACAAGGGAAATTCGCACTTCGTGGCACTGGCGATCGATGAGTCCAACGCCTTCGATGTTCGCAGCCCACAGTACGTATGGCTGGAAGCCGACCTAGCCGCCGCCAAACCCAAGGCCCGCCACATCTTTGTGTTCTTCCACGTGGCGCCCTATTCGATCGGCTCGCACGGCTCGAACCTCATCGTGCGGAAAATTCTCTGTCCCCTGTTTGAAAAATTCGGGGTTCGCGCGGTGTTCAACGGCCACGACCATATCTACTACCACACCAAACGAGAGGGCATCCACTACGTTGTCACAGGCGGAGGCGGCGCACCGCTCTACTATCCCGATCCAAAGAAGGGCGCGATCGAGGGCGACAAATGGGAGCGGGCACACAACTACGTTCTGTGCGACGTGAACGGCGACAAAGTCCAAATGACGGTAAATCGGTCCGACGGGACGTTAATTGAACGCTTCTCGATCTCGCGCTGACAATTCATAGGACACCTCCAGCATGCCCGAACCCGCCCCCGCCGCAGTCCCTGCCAAAAAGCTCCTGTTGGTGGACGCTTATAGCCTGCTCTTCCGCGCCTTCTTCGCAAGCCGGTACCTGACGACCACGGACAACCGACCGACAGGCGCGCTGTTCGGATTTGCGAATATGCTCTTCACGCTGGTGAGCGCTGAAAAGCCAGACGCCTTCGTGGTCTGCTGGGACGGCCCCGAGCAGACGCTTCGCAGCAAGGAGTTCGAAGGCTATAAAGCCCACCGGCCGGACGTCGATCCGCAGCTTCGCGCCCAAATGCCCGAGGCAAGGCGACTCGTGGAGGCCATGGCTATCCAGTCGGCGGAGCTTCCGGGCTACGAGGCTGACGATCTGATCGGTACCCTCGCCTGCCGTGGCGTCGAAGAGAGATACGTCGTCACGATTCTGACCGGCGATTCGGACCAACTCCAGCTCGTGCGCGACGGCATTACGGTTCAGATGACCCTGCGCGGCGTTACCGAAGTAAAGCTTTACGACACCGAAGCGGTGCGCTCTCGGTACGGTATCGGGCCGGACCGCATCGCGGACTGGAAGGCGCTCGTTGGCGATACCTCCGACAATATTCCCGGCGTGCCGGGGATAGGTGAAAAGACCGCCACGACGCTGCTTCAGCGCTGGGACACGATCGAAAATCTGCTCGAGCACGTGGCCGAAGTCACGCCCCCGAAAGCTCGCTCCGCGCTGGAGGCAAACCTCGCTCAGCCGATCCTCTCCAAGCGGCTCGCCACGATCGTCTGCGATGCGCCTTTGGACTTTACCATCAAGCCCTACAGCCCCACGCCGGAGGACTGGCAGCGGCTCCGCGACCTGTTCGCAGAGTATGAGTTTAAGAGTCTGCTCACGCGAATACCACGTTCGGAGGGGCCTGCGGTGGAGCGAGCGCGACCCAAAAACGCCTTCGATGCGGTACTGGTAACGATCCGCTCCTCTAGCGAACTTTCTGAAGCGATCGACGCCGTAAAACGCGCCGGCACGGCCGCAATGCGCCCTGAAATCACATCCGGTCCCCTGGTTCGCGCCCATCTGCGCGGCGTCGCCTTTTCGCCCTCCCCCGAAATCGCATACTATGTGAAGCTGCGCGAGCCTCAGTCCGATGGGCCGGGGGATCTGTTTGCAGACGACGCTATGGGCTCGGAGACGAATTCCCACGAGGCGGACGCATTCGAGGCCGATTTGGACGACATCCGCGCTCTGTTTGAGTCCCCAGCAATCGCGAAAGCCGCGCACGACGCCAAGCGGGCCATGGTCGTTCTGGAGCGGGCCGGGCTGGCGCCGACGGCGTTCACCTTCGATACTATGATCGCCGCGTACTTGCTGAACGCGGGCAGGTCCACGTATCCCCTGATGGACCTCGCGGAAGCACACGTCGATGTCAGGCTTGAGACTGGCGATTCCTTCGCGCCCGAACAGACACTCGCATTGGAAGCCGCGCTTATCTCGGCGCTGCGTATCCCAATTGAGGAAGAGCTGCGGCAGGTCGGAATGACCGAAATATTGGCGGTCGTCGAATTGCCGCTAGTACCTGTACTGTCGTCTATCGAGCGCGCGGGGCTGCTCATCGACCGAAAATACATCGACCAGCTCGGCGCGGAGATGGCCATTCAGATCGACGCCCTCGCCCGGGAGATCTACGCGCTTGCGGGCGAGGAGTTCAACATCGGCTCGACAAAGCAACTCCAATCGATCCTGTTCGATAAGCTCCAGCTTCCCACCGGCAAGAAGACCAAGACCGGTTTCTCAACGGGCGCGGACCTCCTGGAGCAGCTTGCGCCACAGTACGATATCGCCCGTCACATTATTGAGTATCGCGAAGTCGCCAAGCTCAAAGCGACTTACGCCGATGCGCTGGCGCGCCTGGCCGATCCCAATACAGACAG
>JAYTEU010000659.1:0-11042 GCA_043734985.1 Chthonomonadaceae bacterium | reverse complement strand
CTGAGGGTGATGTTTCTAAAGACAGATGAGGCGAAGGCTCGGCTGCTGCCGGCGCTTGCTCCGAACAATGTAGAGAAAACGCGAACTGCGCCTGTCGTGGCGATAATGGCATACGATTTGGAGTTTTATGAGAAGCTTCCGAAGCTCTTCCCACACGTGGACGCTCGCGCCTGGTTTGTGGGAAAGCCGGAGATGATCCAGGAGACAGCATTTCGAAACTCATCGCTTGCTGCCGGATACTTCATCCTTGCGGCGCGCGCCAAGGGGCTGGATTGCGGGCCAATGTCCGGCTTCGATGCGGCTAAAGTGAACGCGGAGTTTTTTCCGGACGGAAAATGGCGCGCTAACTTCCTGTGCAACCTGGGGCACGGCGATCCGTTCGCTCTGTATCCTCGAAACCCGCGCCTCGATTTCGACGAGGCGTGCCAAGTCCTCTGACAGCCGTCAGGCCAGTATGCCCTTTACCACCTTGCCGTCATTGATGGTCGCGCGCTCGTCGCGGCCGTCGTGGCGGTAGGTCAGGCGAAGGTGATCCAGCCCCATCAGGTGCATAATGGTAGCGTGCAGATCGTGTACATGAATGCGGTCGTCCACGGCTCGCAGGCCGACTTCATCCGTAGTGCCATAGGTTAGGCCGCTCTTTACGCCACCGCCCGCCATCCAGACGGTAAAGCCCCACGGGTTGTGGTCGCGCCCCTTCGACCCTTCCGACATCGGCGTGCGGCCGAATTCGCCTCCCCAGATCACTAGTGTTGAATCCAGCAGGCCGCGCGACTTCAGATCGGCAAGGAGCCCGGCGACCGGCTTATCTGACATCGCGCACATCTTGGCGTGGTTTCCCTCGATATCCGCATGGGCGTCCCACTGGCTGCCGGTGCCACAATAGAGCTGAATGAAGCGCACGCCGCGCTCGACGAGCCTGCGCGCCATCAGGCAGTTCGTACCGAACCGATCGGTAACGGGGCTGCCGATGCCGTATAGCTTCCTAGTCGCGTCTGTCTCTCCGGTCAAATCCACGGCGGCGGGCGCGGCGGACTGCATGCGGAACGCCAGTTCGTAGGCATCCACGCGCGCCTCCAGCTCGAGGTCGTCCCTTCGGTCGCGGTCGTAAGTCCGGTTCAACGCACCAATGTAGTCGAGCTTACTGCGCTGCTGGGACTCTCCTATCGAATCCGGCGGTTTGAGCGCAAGAATGGGGTTCGCGCCGGGGCGGAACTGTGTGCCCTGGAAGGTGGCGGGAAGAAAGCCGCTGGACCAGTTCTTCGTACCGCCGACCGGCTCGCGATCGTCCAGCATAACCACGAACGAAGGCAGGTCGCGGTTAGCCGTCCCCAGGCCGTATTGCACCCAGGAGCCCAGCGACGGGCGCCCGGCCAGTATGGCTCCCGTGTTCATTTGGCAAACCGAACCGACGTGATTAAGACCATCGGCCCAGCAGGAGCGAAGGATCGCCAGGTCGTCGGCGTGTTTGGCTATTTCCGGGTACCAATCGGACACCCAGGCTCCGCTCCGGCCGTGGCGCGTGAACGTGCGTTTGGAGGGCAGCAGCGCATTACCCGCCGTGCCCATCGCCGTAACCGGCCTGCCGAACGAAGGGGGCAGAGGCTGGCCGCCCAATCGTATCAGTTCGGGTTTGGGGTCGAACAGATCGATGTGGCTCGGTCCGCCCTCCATGAAGAGCCAAATCACGCTGCGCGCTTTCGCTGCAAATGGAGGCAGTCTGGACGCGCCAACACCTGACTGGCCCGCTGCCTCTTCGGCGAGCATCGCGCTGAGCGCGAGGCCTCCGAAGCCCGCCCCGGCGTGCAGCAGAAATTCCCGGCGCGTGCGCGGTGAACGAATGTGCGGCGCGGGAGTATTCCGATCCGGCGTTTCTTCACGATTCATAGCGTTCGTTCCTTGGTCGGAGCCTTAACAGGCCAGAAAGCGTGGCTTATTCGACATGGCAGAACTCGTTGGCATTGAACAGGGCATGGCAGAAATCCGTCAGCGCGGCCCGCTCTGGTGAAGTGGGGGCAGGGTTCTTGACGCCGCCGGGCTTTGCTGCATCCGGATCAATCGCGCCGTGCGAGCCGGCCCAAGCGACTGAAGCAGTCTTGGCCGCGATAAGCTTGACCTGGCGATCTAGGAAGGCGATTGCGGCACGCTTCTCCTCGTACCGTGCCGGCCGTCCAAATGCGAGTACATACGCACGGTCGACCTGGGCTTCGCGCGACTTACCGGCCTCCTGAGCCACCTTGTCCGCGAATGCCAGCGCCATCTTAAGGACGGTGTCGTCGTTCAGGAGAAGGAGGGCCTGGGGCGCGGTCGTGGTCACCTGACGGCGGGCGCACGGTTCGTGCGTGTCCGGAAAGTCGAATGCGTCGAAAAGTGGATAGCGCATGTTCCGCTTTACAAAGACGTAGATGCTTCGACGGCCAAGCTCGACGGGGTCGGTTGGAGATTTCCAGTAGCCGCGCGTCGTAACGGCTGCGGGGAGTTCGGCCATCACCGCAGGGCCACCTAATCCCGGGCTAAGCGTGCCGCTTACTGCCAGCATGGCATCGCGGATGCTCTCGCCCTCCAGCCGCTGACGTCCGAATCGCCAGAGCAGCTTATTCTCCGGGTCGATGGGCGCGGCGGCCGGGGAGAAATCCGCAGACTGCGTGTAGGTCGCCGAGGTCACGATGAGGCGCTGCATCTGCTTGACGCTCCAGCCGGCGCGCACAAATTCGGTCGCCAGCCAGTCGAGCAGTTCCGGGTGGGTTGGCCGCTCGCCGGCAGCGCCGAAATCGCTGGAGGTCGGAACGATGCCGCGTCCGAAGTGGTGCTGCCATAGTCGGTTCACGAACACGCGCGCCGTCAGTGGATTCTCTGCGCTTGCTATCCACTCTGCCAGCGCGATACGGCGGCCTGTCGAGTCTCGGCGGGCAGTGATACTCGGGGGGCGACTTGACACGGCGGACAGGTAGCCCGGCTCGACCTCTTCGGCGTGCTTGTCGTAGACGCCGCCCGCGAGCCGGAAGGTCTTTGGCGCTTCCGGTCCTATGTCAGTAATGCCCAGTGCGCGAGGTGGTGCGGCAGGTTTCATCGAGTCGAACTTCGCCAGCTCGGATCGCAGTTCTGCGTGCCGATTCTGATCTTCCGGTTTTGCTGCCTTCATCGCCGCAATAATGTCCGCATCGACGATGCCGATCTGCGACTCGGCTTTGCGGTAGAGCGCCCACTGAATCGGGGTGCGCTTATCCGGCTCGGTGAACGCGGCGAGCTTTACGTCGTCCGGAAACTTGCCGCACTTTTCGACCTGAATGCGCGCTCGATAGGGCCGCTCAAATGTGGCGAGCCGCGCGCGAATCGCGGCTGTCTTTGCTTCCCAGTCCTGTAGTTTGCGAAGCCGCTCGGCCTCCAGTTCTGCAGGAAGGGCGCTTACATCGTCTCGTGCCTGAACGGCGGCGAAGAAGGCCTGAATTCGATAGTAGTCCTTCTGTGATATCGGGTCGTACTTGTGATCGTGGCAGCGCGCGCAGCCGGCGGTCAGGCCCAGCATCGTGCTGACCGTCGTGTCCGTTATGTCGTTCAGGATCTCCTGCCGGCGCAGCATGATGTCGCGGGCATTGCTCTCGTCGGCCCAGTGCCGGCAGAACGCGGTCGCAATTCGCGCGTCTGGATCGTCCGGGGCCAGCTCGTCGCCGGCGATCTGCTCTTTCAAGAACCGATCGTAGGGCTTGTCGGCATTGAACGATCGTATTACATAGTCGCGGTAGCGCCACGCATCGGGTCGCATCTCGTCGGTTTTGAAGCCCTCGCTGTCCGAGTATCGCGCGAGGTCGAGCCAATGACGCGCCCACCGCTCGCCGTAACCTTGACTGGCGAGTAGTCCGTCCACAACCTTTTCATAAGCGCGTGGCGATGCGTCGGCGACGAAGGCGGCGACTTCGGAAGGGGAGGGCGGCAGACCCGTCAAATCGAAGGTTACGCGCCGAATGAGAGTGTACCGATCGGCAGGCGCTGAGGGCGTCAGGCCGGCTCCTTCCAGCCTCGACCGCACGAAGGCATCGATGGGGTTGCCTGCGGCGGGCAGCCTGACATGTGGAGGCGATACGCGGACGGGTGAGTGGAAGGCCCACTGTTTGTCGATGACCGGGCCGGCAATAGAGTCGTGAGCGGGTGAGCGGGTGAGTGGATGAGCGGGTAAGGGATTCGCCGCACGTGATTTTGAATATGGTGCGCCTTCTTTGGCAGTTTTTGGAGACTGCGCGAGGACGGGCGGTCCGATTATCCCTGCCGCCAGCAGCATTGCGGCGATGCGTCGCTCGATCCGTTTCATGGAAAGAACCCTCTCAGCCACTCACTTACATATGTTAGATCGCGATACCGGACGTGGTGGCTGTCACTGCGGTAATTCTGCTTTCATCGTTATTCCAACTGGGCTAGCTGGTAGAGCGAGTGCGCGTATATCTTGGCGGCCTTTACTAGCGTCTCAATGGCTATGCGTTCGTCGGGCTCGTGGGCGGGGCCGTCGGAGCCGCCGGGGAAGCCTGCGCCGAAGGCTACCGCGTTGGGAGTGGCGCGCGCGTAGGTGCCCCCGCCCATCGTGCCGGGCTTGCTAATCGTGTCGCCGGACTCTTCCTGATAGACGCGCAGGAGCGTCGAGACCGGCTCGCGGTCCAAGGGGACATAGAGGGGAGGTTGGTCAGAATGCTCGGCCAAGTCCCATCCCGATGCCTCGCGCACGGGCCGGTGCGCTTCCAGCAGATCCCCGATGTTCCAGGTGACCGGGTATCGGATATTGTAGGTCAGGCGCACAGTGTTTCTGTTCGTATATTCCAGTATACCCATATTGCAGGTGAGTGGCCCGGCGATATCGTCCTCCTTGGCAATACCTATCGCGCCGCCGGTAGTGTCGACGGTGTCGGCCGCCCATGTCAGCCATATGGCTTCCTCGGACAGGTTCAGAGTGGCGAGGGCGCGAGCAAGCCGTGCTATGGCATTATCGCCACCGCTGGGACGGGCGCCATGCGCGGACTTTCCTGTTGCGATTACGTGTATGCCATCGGCGGAGACTATGTGGCTAACATTCTTGTCCCAGAACTTGCTCAACTGGGCAGCGGCATGGAGGAGAGCAGCGGGCGCGCCGACGAGCGTCGCTTCCGCGCTGTCGGGCACCATGTTTGGACGCCGCCCGCCGTGTGCATTCGATATTTTTAGAGGCAGGTCGCCGGTTGGAAGCGGCTTTTCCAGCACCAGGTTGGCGATTCCCTTTTCGGCGTAGATAAGTGGGAAGCCGGCGTCCGGCGTAAAGGCGTAGCGGGGACGTTCCTCCTGCGCGACGTTGAAGTAGTGCTCGACGCAGCCAAATCCGCTCTCCTCGTTGCACCCGAAGATGATCCTGATACGGCGCTTTATCGGCAGGCCGCAGTCGAGGATAGCTTTCGCGGCAAACAGGGCGGCGTACGTGGGACCCTTATCGTCCGAAGCGCCACGAGCGTAAATATAGCCGCCGTCAATCTCTGCTCCGTAGGGCGCGTGCTGCCAGCGGTCGCCTTCCGGCACAACATCAAGATGGCCGAGCGCGGCTACCATCTCCTCGCCCTGCCCGATTTCGGCGTGCCCGGCATATCCGGAGACATCCTTGGTCCGAAATCCGAGACGGTCGCAAAGGGTCAGTGTGTAGTCCAGCGCATCCTTTACCGGACGTCCGAAAGGGGCCGCAGGTCCGTCAGCGGGCGCTTCGACACTGGGGATGCGAAGGACGCCCTGAAGCGCGATAACCATTTCATCCGTGTGGGCATCGATCCACGCATGCAGTTTTTGAACGTTCGGGTCTGTGATGCTCATAAATTAGGGACCAATCCAAATTGAGAGATCTATTGGGTTTTTTCGTCGTCCGGGGCGTCGGATTTGACGCACAGGGCCGATCCGAATGCAAAAATGAAGCTCGACTGGCTGAAGCCGTCCGAACTGGCGAGCAGCACGCAGCGTATGGGCGTGAGACCGGGAGCGCGGTTCAGGAACGGTCGCGTGTCGTCGCCATTTGGCCGGATGAGGAGCGTCATCTCCGTCTTGTCCGGTCCGACCGTTTCCGGATAGCAGACCCAGCCGCGCGGCAGCCCTTCCAACTGAGCCGAGATGTTGCCTTTGAAGGTGTTCCGTCGTAGGAGCTTGATTTTGACCTCCATGATCTTACGGGGGTGCACCTTTACAGGTTCTAACGACTGGAAATTGGCTAGGAACTCTGCTTCGCCGCGAACCGCCACGACATTCTCCGCGACGATGCGCGGGCGTGGCTGGTTTTGAATGACATACATCTCCTGCGGCTCCGCGACCACGGTTGCAATTCCTAGTGGGCCGCCTCCCGTGCAGACAATTCGTATTGGACCCTCGATTGGCTTCGCGTTCTGTGAGGCGATCAGTATCAGGTAGGTCGAGTTCCGATCGGGCGGGAGGGAGGCCGGCAGCGCAGTCACGCCCGCGGGCAGGTTCTCTGCTCGAATAGAGATGTCGCCAACGATGCTGTCACGCCTGGTGACCACGATCTCGACCGCAGTCGCAATACCGGGCCGCAGGCTGATATTGCCCGGACGCGCGGCGACCTCCAAATGCGGGTGCGCGGGACGCGCCTCGATGGCATAGGTATATTCGCGCCCGCCCTTGCCGGATACCTCCTCAACTTTTAGCGAATAAGCCTTGCCGGCATCCAACTTGGCGTTCATGCGCCCGTCGCCGGCCATCCGGCCGATGGCGCGACCGTCCGAGGCGAGAAGCGCAGCCGCAATGCTGCCCGGCGAACCGAGGCGGCCCGAGAACAGCTCGAACTCGCACGGCCCATCGCCGGTAATCGGAAACGTCGTGGTCTCACCTGGCTGGGCGATGCGGCCGGAGAACGATGCGGGAAGCTTCGCGACCGGTGTGGGCTTTGCCTGGTCGGAGATGACAGGGAATTCGGAGACATAGAACGGCAGTGATCCGAACGGGCTCTGGATCTGCTGAAGGCCCGGGACAGTCGGCATGGTAAGCGTGAATTTCGTCTCAACGCTCTCCGTGTTCTTTCCGACGAGGTTTAGTGAGACCGAGCCGCCTGTCTGCGCTGCCGGGGGATAGAGAACGGAGTCGTAGGGGACTTCGCCCATCGTCAGTCGATAGACGCTGCCGGGGTTGCCACGGCCGAGGAGGTCGCGCACTTCCATGGTGTAGGCGCCATCCGTGGGGCACGTCCAATCGATGAGGGGGTCGAGGTCGAAGTAACCGTGGTTCTCTGTCAGCTCCTTGCCTTCCGAGTCGTAGAGACGAAGGTTCGGATTAAAAAACAGAACCGACTCTTCCTTATAGCGAAAGCCCTTCAGGTTGAAGACGAGCCGCTTGCCTTTTGTCGCGTTAAACCGGAAGTAGTGGCGCTCGGAGTTTGCCGCCAGGCAGCCGTTTGCAATGCAGGGAAGCTTGATCGCCTGGGCTGTTTGCCGCGTATTGTTCACCGCGACTATCTCGGGAAGTCTGCCGACCTCAAAGAGTCCGGCCGTCGATATGCCTTTTTGCGTGACTACTCGAAGCTCGTAGACGCCCGGCATGCAATCGTCGGCGATCTTTATTTGGGCGGTCAGGCGTCCGCTTCGGGCCTGACCCAGAATATAGGCGGTGATCTTTTCAGCCTCTGCCGGATTGATCGGAGCTTGTCGCACTTTGATCATGCGATCGATCGTGGAGCTCCATTGCGCTGTCGTCAGGCTGCGATTGGCCGGTGACCGAAGCTCGTGGCAGGAGGCGCACCTGCTCTGCCATACCTGTTTCCCGGCATCGTCCGCCTTGCCGCCACCGACACCGACGCTGCCGCTCAGCCCGGTCCCATGTACGAGCATCGCGGTCGCGCCATCGAGGCTCGCGCCTCGGATCTCCACCTCGACCGTCTTGCCTGCCTGGCCGCCAATCGGGAAGAAGGTGTTGATGGCAGGAGTTTGGGCGGTGGCCTCCACGGCCAAGGCCACGAGCATGACGGTCGCTGCAGCGATACTTCGGACAAAGCGCATTAGTGGGAGTCTCCCAGTTGACGAAACCAGCGACAGCAAAATGGATTGTGGGCGCCGGGTCGACAAACGACCCGGCAAGTGGGCCTTCGCACCCAGCGAGTACAAGGCGTCCTCCGGGCGAAAATGCAGTAATTACACCCTGAAGGCCAATCTATTTGTGGCGTTTGGGCGATGCGACACGCCTGGACGTGGTCAATGTTGGCTTGGTCTGCATAGGCGCGGGAAGGGCGGGTGGCGCCAGCGTGGTGATTAGTTTGTTGCCGTCCACGTCGAGAATGTAGAGAAGGCCGTCGCGGCCTCCGGCAGCCGCAGTTTTACCATCGGGACTGAGCGCGACAGCGTATATCGGCTGCGTGGTGATCTCCTTGAAGGCTCGGACCTGACCGCCGTTGTTAATGTCCCAGATGCAGATGGCGTGGTCCGCGCCGCCGGTGATGATCCTTCGCCCGTCGGCTGAGCGGGAGAGTGAGTAGACACCGCCGTTATGTGCGTTTACCGTTCGGAATAGATAGCCGTTGTACGCGGCCTTCTTTTCGTTGTAGCCGACGCCCCACCAGAAGAGCCGCCCGTCCAGGCTCGACCCTACGAACTGATCGCCGTTGTTTAGAAACGCAAGCCCGGTTATCCCCGCGTCGCTTTGATCGAAGTTGACCACGTTCTTGACGGTCTTCAAATCCCATACCTTTACGATCTTGTCCATTCCGGCGGTAACGAAGATCGAGTTCTCCTTTGGGGAGAATGCGACGGCCTGAACGCGCCCGTTGTGCGAATCTAGGACGGTACCCGTGGCGCCTCCGGCAGTATCGGTGACGTAGCGAACCTTGTTGTCATCCGCACCGATCAGAAGGCTCTTACCGCTCTTGGCGAAGGATACACTCTCGATGGAGTCGTATTGCGCCGGCAGTGTTTTGACCGCCTGTGCGCCGGTTACGTCCCAAAGCAGCGTCTGCCCTGTGCGCCCGGGGAAGCCGCTCCCAATTGCCAGTGTCTGGTTATTCGGATTGAAAGCGAGGGATCGAACCGAGTCCTCTACCTGCCGAAGCACGGCCGTCTGCTGCCAGTTTGTGGCATCGAACAACACGACCTGGCCGTACGTGCCCAGGGCGAAACTCTTGCCGTCGGGACTGAATGCGACGGCTGTGACGGCCGCGAGCGGTCGATTCGGCCTGGCGAATGCGGTCGGCGCGGTATCGGCGGCCTTTGTCAGCGACTTGGGCGGCGTTGCGGTCTGAGGCGTGCTCGACTGCGCCATCACTCCGATTGAAAAGAGCAGCGAGACCGAGACGAGGCACGCGAGCACGGAGATATTGTGATTGCCTACTAATTGCATGTTTGGTTTTGGGGCGCGAGGCTCCGGTTGTGGAGCGTTCATATCAGGCGAACGCCTTACGAATGTGTGTTCCGCCGCGCGCGAGTGTGATACGGACGCCCTCGGGCGAGGCGATGGACTGGGTATAGTCGATGCCGAGCGCGTGGTAAATCGTCGCGGCCAGATCCTCCGGCTTAACCGGGTCGGAGGCAGGCTCCATGCCCTTCGAGTCGGACGATCCGATTACGTTACCGCCCTTGATTCCGCCTCCGGCCAGCAGGAGCGAGAAGACCCTGGAGTAGTGATCTCGACCACCGTCGCGGTTGACGATCGGCGTTCGCCCGAACTCGCCCATTACCACGATAAGAGTGCGGTCGAGCAGTCCACGCTGGCTCATATCGGCGATGAAGGTGGCGAACGACTGGTCGAACTGAGGCAGGTGCGTATCGCCCAGGGCGCGGAAGATGTTGGAGTGATTGTCCCAGCCGCCCAGCGAAACCGTGGAAAAGCGAACGCCGGCCTCTACCAGCCGTCGGGAAAGAAGGAGGCTCTGTCCAAAGCTGTTTCGGCCGTACGAGTTGCGCAGCTCATCCTTCTCCTCTTTCAGGTCGAAGGCGGCGCGCGCTTCGGAGGACGACAGCAGGGTATAGGCCCTGTTATAGAACGAGTCTACTGCGCGGGCGGTATCGCTGCCTTTTTCGTGCTGCTTGAAGGCGTTATCTACCACCTGGCGCAGCGCGCGTCGGCGATCCTGCTTGTCCTGCTCCATATTGGCGGGTGGGTTGAGGTCTCGCACCCGGAAATTCGCGTTCGAGGGATCGCCGCCAGGGCAGAACGGGTTCAGCGAGGCTCCGAGGAATCCCGCGCCCATCTCGCTGCCGGGCTGCTGGATGGAGATATAGGGAGGCAGAGCGCTGCGCGGGCCGAGCAGGTGAGAGGTTACCGCGCCGTAGCTGGGAACCGCGAAACCGGGCAGGGGCAAGAACCCCGTCAGCATGTAGTGCGTGCCGATCTCGTGAGCGGCGGTGGGGCTGGTGACACTGCGGACCACGCAGAGCTTATCCATGACCTTCGCGGTACGGCCCAGGTGCTCGGAAAGCTGTATGCCGGCCACATTGGTACTCACAGGTTTGAAGTTACCCCGTATCTCGACGGGCGCGTCCGGCTTGGGATCGAACGTGTCGATGTGGCTCGGTCCGCCGCCCAGCCAAATCAGGATGGCTGAGTCCGCGGTGCCGGTTGTCTTGCCTGCGAGCACGGGCTTTTTTGCGCCCTCCGCGAGCGCGAAATACTGCGACATTGAGAGGCCCAGTAGGCTGAGCATACCCACTCGCAGAAAATCGCGGCGATGGAAATTCTCGCAATCGCCCATCCAGTTGTGTTCCATCAAGACTCCCTCCTCGGCGAACGGTTGACTTGTCGTGCCCTGCACTTGTGATACGGAACGGCCGACGAATTCCGGCGCAATTAGTGGTTAAAGAAGAACTCCCGCGATGTCACCAGCGCCCAGAGCAGATCCTGAGCGCCCTCGCGCCGGTCCTTCGCCTGCTTGATAAGCGGTACAGTCCTGGATAGCTCAAGCGGCGTCGGCTCGCGATTAAACGTACGAAGGTACAGAAGCTTTATTAGCTCCTCGTCCGTCTCTGAGTGGTCTAGGACAGCCGGAATCGTGATCCCAGATCGAACCTTGCCATCGACATAGGGCGAGTTAATCATCATCAGGGTCTGGACCA
>JAYTEU010000658.1:0-1789 GCA_043734985.1 Chthonomonadaceae bacterium | reverse complement strand
GGTGACGGCATGCCCGCGCTCGCGCAGTCCGTCCGACAAGAGCAGCGTGTACCGCTCCGCGCCTCCGTAGTCCGGCTGTAAATTAACCTGTGCTATCCGCAATTACTCGGCTCGATCCAATAGCTGGGCGTCGATGAGGGCTTGTTGCCACATATCATTTAGGGATTGGTTGAGGTCGATTTTTGGGCGCCAGCCTAACTCCTGGTGGGCGACTGCGGAATCGGCGCGCTGGATCGGGATCATCGGCGGTACTCCTTTGTCTTCATAAAAGATGAGTGGGCCGGTATGCGGTGCCGCAATCGCCAGCAGTTGCCGCACTATCTCCAGTCCGCTTAGGGCTTGGCCGCTGCCAACGTGGTAGAGGCGTCCCGCCTCTCCATGATGCGCGGCAAGCGCCAGCGCTTCGCATATATCACGAACGTCGGTGTAGTCGCGCAGCGCGGCTAAACTGCCGAACTGGAGCGGCTCGGAGTTGAGGCGTACGGCCTTGCTCGCGAGCAGGTAGGCGCAGCGTCCGGGCAGAAGCGTTTGCGGACATCCCGGTCCAAGCAGGTTGAACAGGCGTATGCGAACGATCGGCTGCCGGAAGCGCAGGCCGTCCGCCTGAGCGAGCAGAGACTGAGCCTGTTTGGCAATGCCGTAGTCGTCTGCCGGGCAGCACGGTGCGGTTTCAGAGAGAGAGAGGTCCGGCGGCGAACTGGAGCCGATTTCGGCGGCCGAGCCAACGACGAGAGTGCGCGCGCCGAGAGGGCCGCACTCACGGATTGCCCTGAGGAGGTTGGCCGTACCCACGACATGCAGGTTTAGCAGATGCGCCAGATTGCCGCCGCGCGGGGTGGCCAGGTGGAAGGTTACATCCGGCTGCAGAACCGAAATGGCTCTCCGCACCTCTTCTTCGCAGATTAGGTCGAGCGCAAGATGTCCGTGCAACCGGACCATTATGGAGGCGGCTGGCGCTCCGCGCGAAGCCCCGTAAATAACCGAGCCGGGAAATTGAACGCGCAGGGCGGCAGTCAGGTGGGACGCGACGAATCCGGTACAGCCAACGACAAGGATTCGCATCTAGCTTCCCGGCAGCGAAAAATCGGGACAGCGGGGGATCGAAAACCCGACGCAGAACTCCTGCTGATGCTCCTCGAATTCACGCAGTGCCTGCTGATAATCCTCGGGCCTGCCGATATCGAGCCAGCGCGCATCATTAGGATACCCGACCACGGTCTCTCCAACTTCAAGCAGTCTCTGGACCAATCTTGGAACGTCCAGGTAGACGTCGGGTTCGATGAACTTCATTACGCGCGGCTCGTAGACATAGATACCCATGCTTATCAGATGCTCGGCCTCCGGCTTTTCCCGATAGTCGATGATGCGGTACCTCGCGTCTACCTGGAGCACTCCCAGATCGATCTTTACGCGGTGACGGTGCATGGCAATCGTCAGGGCGGCGTTCTGCTCGCGGTGGAAGCGCACCAAATTGCGGTAGTCGAGCGTGGTCAGGACGTCCCCATTCAGTACCAGAAACGTCTCGTCGAGGCCGGGCACGCCCGCGAGCGATCCGGCAGTTCCTGTCGGCTTCTCCTCCTGGGTGAAGGAGAGGCAGAACTGCGAGGTTAGGCCGGGGCGCTGCATGAAGTACGCCTTGATCGACTCGGCCATGTGTCCAAGGGTGAGCGTGACGTCGCAAACCCCCTGCGAGATCAGTTGCCGCAGGATCAGCTCGACAATGGCGTACTCGCCGATCGGTATGAGGGGCTTTGGGAAGATGGTCGTATAGGGCGCGAGGCGCGTGCCT
>JAYTEU010000657.1:0-3982 GCA_043734985.1 Chthonomonadaceae bacterium | reverse complement strand
TTCTCGACGGGCACCTCCACGACAGTCTTGCACTTCTGGCACACGATGCGCAGCGTCTTTATCTCACTGAGGAGGACGCGGAGAAGACGCTCGGACATCAATTGGACTCCTTAACCGACATGCGGATGCGTATCTTCGTGGGGAACTTCGGCGGGTTCTCCCTCTGCTCCATCCCCTGCCGAAACGCGCGGTGACATGCCTTCTCCAGTCGCTCTGATTTTGCTTGTTTTGGTGGTTCCATGACAGGATTATGCGACGCTCTCAACACTCTTCCAAATGCCGACTTTTTACGGGTTTTGATCTCGCAAACCTCTGATCAATCAGAGGTTTGGCACTGCCATGTTACTCTTCAAAAGCAAGCGTGAACGCGCTCACTACACCATCATATCCGAAGACACCATACTGAAGAACGTCGCGTCCGAGGAGGCACCCCGTGTCATTCTCCGGGAGCCGCACCCCTCCAACATGCACGTTCTTCGCTATGAACTGCCCGTGTCCGTCGCTTCCCCTAAACTCGATATCGACGCAGTAACTCGGGGCTTCCACGATATCGCCAGTATGTGCCTTGAAACGCATGACGCCACACGACTTAAGCTCCAGCAGTTCCGCAATCTCGGGCTTGATAATGGTAGTATGGCATGCGGTGTCGATGAGGGCCAATGTCTGCCTGGGGTTGTCACGGGGAGCGCCAGCCTCCTGCATCTTAGAGGGGACGTGTATCCAGACCAGGAGGCGCGGCCCTTCCTCTCGCAAGTCCACGTCGGCTATCTCAATCCGTACGGGCATGGCGTTCTCCTAACCGGGCTAAGGATAGAAGGGTTCTTCCGCGAGTATCTGGTGGACGGACATCGGGACGTAGCCAAACCGCTTCAACCCGAACTCGTACCCCTCCATGACCGCATCGTAGAGGCCGACTACATGACGATCCTTGATGAGCACGAAGCGCCCTGCCGCGATGGAGTGAAGTGCATCTTTATGGCGCTCGTAAGTCTCACGCTTAGAGTGGACGATCGAATGGGCAAACAGCATATCGCGAATTGGGAGCCACAAAACGCTGCCGCATCGAACGCATTTCACGATTGCCTACTGCCGATTGCCTACTGCCTGCCTTCTCGCGCTTCCGCCACTGCCGCGTCCAGTGGCATCGCGGAGCCGGAGCGCCATTGCTCCTCAAAGAGGGCGTCGCCGAGAGTGGCGCGAACGTCCGCGAGGAGGCGTTCGTACGGCTCGATATGATTGGGGGGCATGGGGGTTCCGAGAAGCTCGATTGCTGCATCCACCGAGCCGAGGAGTCTGGCGGCGCGCTCCGAACGGAAGGCGGAGTGCTCCATTGCCGCCAGGAAGCGGAGGGAGTTTACGATGCCGATCCGGTTGCCTAGCGACGATTCGATCTCCAGGCTCTCCAGGTGGTATCGCCGCGCTTCCGTCATTTCGCCGCGCATGGAGCAGACTTCGCCGAGGGAGCAGAGCGCGGCGGCGATAGAGCGCTTGGCCCCGATCCGGGTGAAGAGATCCAGCGAGGCGCGGTAGGAGCGTTCGGCGCCGTCGAGGTCGCCCTGGTAGAAAGCGATCTCCCCGCGAGTGTGGAGGTTCACGGCCTCCCCGAGCAGGTTCTGCTGGGAATGATCGATCTCGACCGCTTCATCGATGAACTTGAGCGCGCGCTCGTACTCGCCGAGACGTTTTGCGATCAGGCACCGGGAGTGAAGCACGACCGCCAGGCCCTGGCTGTTGCCCATCTTTCGGTGGATCGCATCGGCTTCCGCCAGCAGCGCTTCGGCTTCGAGGTAGTCGCCCTGCTCCTTGGTCGGCAGGGCGAGATTCATCAGCAGCACGCCGACGACCACGGAGTCGTCCAGTTCGCGCAGAATCGCGAGGCCCTTTCGGTAGTGCGCGGACGCCGTGATGCAGTCCCCCTGGTGATACGCGACCAACCCCAGGCTGTTGTAGGTCATTCCCACGCCTCGCCGGTCGTTCGCTTCACACTGGACCAACATATTCTGCTCGTGGATATGCTGCGCTGCCGCCATGTCTCCCATGGCCCAGCAGAGGTCGCCCGCGGTCTTCATGGCCCTGCACTTGAGCTGCACCGAGGCTTCGGGGGTCTCCTCCAGCGCCCGCTCCAGCCAGGTGCGGCCCTCCGCATAGAAGCCGTGGATATACCAGTGCCAGAAGAGCGCCACGGCAAGGCGCAGGCGCTTCTCGCCCGGTCCCGCCTCCTGGAGCGCCTGGCGGAGGTTGTCGTTATCGCGCATGGCCTCGCGCAATCGCTGTGTCTGATTCGGGCCGCGCATCTCGGATTCCGCCGCTTCGGCGAATCGTATGCACCATTGCAGGTGCCGCTTCCGAAGCGGCTCACGTTCGCCGAATTCTTCCAGCTTCTCCGCTGCATACTGCCGCAGAGTCTCCAGCATCCGGTACCGTATCTCGCCGTCAGGCCCGGCTTCCGCCAGCACGAGCGACTTTTCAACGAGATCGCTGAGGAGATCGAGCACGTCGGCAGTCGGCAAACGGCAGTCGGCAATCGGCAGTCGGCAGTCGGGAATGCGAGCTACGACACGCGGCAGTTGCATTTCACGATTGCGGGCGCCCTCTGGACGTGCCGATTGCCGACTGCCTTCCTCTCTATCCGAACAGACCTCCTCCGCCGCTTCCAGGCTCCAGCCACCCGCGAAAATGGAGAGGCGGGCGAAGAGCAGGCGGGCTTCCGGGGCGAGCAGGTCGAAGCTCCAGTCCACCAGGCCGCGAAGGGTCTGCTGGCGCTGGGGAGCGGAGCGGCTGCCTGAAGTCAGGAGCCGGAAGCGATCCTCCAGTCGCGTGGATATCTGCTCGACGGAGAGCGAGCGAACGCGCGCCGCCACAAGCTCCAGCGCCAGGGGGATGCCATCCAGACGCCTGCATATCTCGGTGACTGCGGATAGGTTCTGTGGTGATACGGCGAACCCCGGCTGCGCGGCGGTGGCCCGCTCCGCGAAGAGACTGACCGCGGGCGACTGGCTGAGCGCCTGGGCGACCGTCGACGGCTCTTCGGCCATTTCGCCGGTGCGGCTCGGCAGCGCGAGCGGCTCCAGCCGCATCACGATCTCTCCGGTGAGTCCCAGCGCCTGCCTGCTCGTCGCGAGGATGTGAAGCTGTGAGCAGCCGCTGAGCAGGTCACGGATCAGTCGCGAGGCGGCATCGATCAGGTGCTCGCAGTTGTCCATTACGATCAGCATCCGGCGATCGCGCAGCACCTCGACCATAGAATCGGAGAGCGGCTTGCCCGCCTCTTCTCGGACCGCGAGAACGGCGGCAGTAGCGCGCGCCACAAGCGCTTCGTCGGTAATCGGGGCCAGATCGACGAACCAGACACCGTCGGGAAAGAGCGCGCGCTGCCGGGCCGCCGTCTCGATCGCCAATCGCGTCTTGCCCAGACCACCCATGCCCGCAAGGGTGACGAGACGGGACGCGGCCAATCCGATCGTCACTTCACCCATCTCGCGTTCCCGCCCGATAAGTCCCGTAAGTGGCGAAGGCAGATTGGTGGGTGGGAGAATGGGATCGTGTTCCGTGGGAGCATCGCGGGCGGGCGTAACGCCCGCGCGCTGTCGAAACTGGCCGGGAGATTGGAGACGCTGGTAGATCGCGGTGGTCGCGGCAGAGGGTTCGGTGCGCGTCTCATCGCGAAGGAACACCCGCAGCGCGCGATAGACCTGGATACCTTCCGCCGGCTCGCTGTTGGCCGCGAGCGCCAGCATCAGATCCCGGTACAGGCTTTCGCGAAAGGGGTCGGCCTCGATGCCGAGCCGGAGATAGGTTATGGCGCGGGAGAGAGCGCCGCCGGATTCGGAATGGAGGCGCGCGGCGGATTGCAGCGCCTGGATGTAGGACTCGCCCCGAACGATCCGTTCACTTTCGCACCAGACCTCGCCGCAATCCCGCAGAACAGGCCCTTTGTACAGGGCGATGGCCGCTTCGAGATCGGCAAGCCCTGCCTTGCGCA
>JAYTEU010000656.1:0-2290 GCA_043734985.1 Chthonomonadaceae bacterium | reverse complement strand
GAACGTACCCGGCAGGACAATGCAAGCGTCCTGCGGACGCGAGACTGTGCGATCAATAACGGTTTTGTATGTAAGTTTACGGAATTTGGTAAATGGCGTCGCCGATCGCAATAGGTGGTTTCGTCGAGGCAGGGTCGCACAACGGCACGAATTCGAGCGCGGCACCCCCTTCGGAAGTATTTTCGGAGGCTCGTGCCGTGGCTGAGCTGCCATCACAGTGAATACTTTCTTATGGGCCGCCAATTGGGAGAACGGCGTGATACGCCAATGGCACGCCGCAAGTGGCGAAGTTTTGCAGACGCTGGCGTGGGGGGCGCGTTCGCTTCAACCGATTGCCTGCTCGCCGGACGGCAAACTCCTGGTTTCCGCGTGTTACGCCGATTATTCCATCAGGATATGGGATATACGTACCGGCAACGTGATTCGCTCGATAGTCGGCTCTGCAGGGACGGTCCGCTTCGCCGCTCAAAGAGGGCAGTTTGCGCCGAGGGGTGCGATGGTGGCGACGGCCTGTGATAGTGTTGTAAAGTTGTGGAGCGTTGCAACCGGGAATGCACTCGCAACTCTTATCGGACATCGTGACGAAATTCGCTGCCTTTCGTTCTCACCGGACGGTAGGCTTCTCGCTACTGGGAGCGCGGACCAGACTGTGATCCTGTGGGGCGTGGCAAGCGGCAAGCGCGTGCGCACACTTGCTTGCGGCGGTGATGGCGTCTATTGCCTGGCCTTCTCGTCGAACGGCCACATGCTTGCGTCGGGTGAACTAGCGAAGGGAAGCGTGGCGGGTGCTGCCCGGATTTGTGACGTCGCGGCCGGGAAATCGGTTCGGATAATTGACCCTAAATCTCGCAGCGTGACCGCAGTTGCGTTTCTGGAAGGCGATTCACAGTTAGCGGTAGCAACCGACGAGACCGTGACCCTGTGGCCGATATCGGGGAAGTGGGATTGAGGAAGTACTATGTTTAGCTCATGTTGGGCGGGCAACACGGTCGCGGTATCCGGGAAATCTTCTGCCGAATTATCCGAGAACGCCTCCGCCAATTGCTTCAGGATGGCTTGGGTATCAAGGGGTCGGCGCTCGCAATGACACGCAGGAAGAGGTTCTTCGCGTTTGCTCTTGGCACGTCTGTCGTTTCGTTATTGGCGGCGACTGCCTGGATCGGGTTTGAAGGCTGTCGGGATCGGCTCGACCAGGACTTGATTCGGGCGCTCAAAAAGCAGGATTCGACGAGGGCGATACGGCTCCTCGATGACGGCGCGTCGGCTAACGCCTGGGAATCCATGCGCGCGCCAAGGGATTGGCGGCGATCGATCGAGCATTTTCGCGACCGAATTCTCGGTCGGCCGTTTATCCTGGAGAAGACCGATCGCGCACCGGCGATCACCCTTGTCTATCCGGACACAATGGCGATATTCACTCAGGGCGAGCGTCCAGCGGAAAAGCTGTCTCTCGCGCGCGCTCTGGTTGAACATGGCGCCGATGTCAATGCGCCGGATTACCGAGGCTTTACGCTCCTTCACAAGGCAGCGATGGCAAAACACATTGCAACGGTTCGCTACCTGCTGGAGCATGGCGCTGCTCCAAATCCAGAGAATGACGAGGGTAGGGTCCCTCTGGATTGGTCAAATTCGGAGATCGCTGAGCTATTGTTAAGCCACGGCGCCGACGTCAATCACAAGGACGCTTCTGGCGATACGCCTTTAGTCGGGGCGGTACTCAGGAACAATGTGCCGCTGGTCACAACGCTTTTGACTGCGCACCCGGATATTAACGCTCGTAACAATGTAGGTACGACATCGCTACACTTCGCGCTGCTTCGCGCTGCTTCGCGCTGCTCAGACTCCTGCGGCGCAGCGCGGACCGATAAGGACGTTAATTGTTGTGCTTCTACGACACGGCGCCATGGCCAATATTCCTGATAACAGGGGCCATACGGCGCTGGACAATGCAGGTCGCGACAAACTGCACGATCTGATACCGGTTCTGGAGGAGGCGGCGCAAAAGTCAAAGGTTAAGAGCAATTTCAAGCATTGAAATAGAGGCGGTTTTTGCGGACTAAACAGGCTGCATCACCTTTAATTCCTATTGACACGCACCGCCGCACATGCTTATAATGTAACCGGCGTTACATATCCACAGAAAGCGAAGTGATTCGCATGAACGGTCCTCAGCCTGGCTGGACATTGCTAATCTATAAAATTCCCACGCAGCCCTCTCGTCTCCGACTGATGATCTGGAGGCGGCTGCAAGCAATGGGGGCGCTCTACCTACAAAATGCCGCCTGCCTCC